>CALAKE010000160.1 GCA_937922775.1 uncultured bacterium
GGAGGCCGAGAACATCAGGCCACCGGAAAAGGCATAGGCCTCGCCGAGGAAGTCCTTCAGCCTCTCTCCACTCCAGAGCAGCGGGAGAGGTCCGAGACCCGTTGCCAACATGGAGATGATTGCTGCCGCCTGAGCGGCGAACAAGGTGTTCCATAGATCGTTCGAGGTAAGGTCCATGGCTCAACCGGTCGAAAGCTTCTTGCCGCGTCTCTCGAGGATCGTCACGAGCACCAAAATGAAGACCGCTTGAATCAACAGTAGCAACGCACCCGTGGGGTCGGCGGCGCGCAACGCCAGCGCAGCCAGCCCCAAGGATGAGGCCAGCATCAGAATGAACATGACCGTCTTGGTTCGACTGCCGAGGATCGCGAGGATGCGATGGTGCAAATGGTCCTGGCCAACGTAGTCGATCCACTCGAAGAAGCTACGTACCCTACCGGACGCGATGCGTGCCGCCGTGATGTAGGTCATGTCATAGATCAGAACGGCGAAAATCAGGAGGGGAGTGCTGATAGCGACCAGCGGATCCGCATCGGCCCAAAAGCCGAGCAGCGCGACGCTCGCCAGCATGAAGCCGAGGAAGTTGCTTCCGCCGTCGCCGAGAAATATCGTGGCGTGGCGCCCAGGACGGAAATTGAACGGCAAGAACCCCAAGCAGGATCCGCCGATCGCGGCGGATGCCCATCCGATCGCCGGCTGGTTCGTTTCGAACGCCACCAGGCCCATGAACAAGGCGATCAGTGCCGCCAGACCAGCTGCCAGCCCATCCATGCCGTCGAGGAAATTCAGGGCGTTGAAGATGCCGACAATCCAAATGAAGCTCAACGCAACGTTGATAGGGGTGCCGATGGGGCCGGGAGCGACGATCACGGCCTGAGCCCCGGCCAAAACCGCCAAGCCGGCACTGATGAGAAACACCGAGAACTTGGGCCAGGAGCCGATGGTCCAGACGTCGTCAACGGCGCTGAATACCAGAAGTATGGTGGCCGTGGCGAGGACAGGCCCCAGCCCGGTCGGCCAGACACTGTTTGCCGCCAGCGCACCAGCGATCCCGATCCAGACAGCGATTCCCCCGAGCACGGGCGTGGGGCGATCGTGAATCTTCCGACTCACGTCGTCGCTCGGGTCATCGAGAGCAGCGAAGCGGTGGGAGAGAGAGCGTATGATCGGTGTCGTCAGAGAGGTGAGCCCGAAGCTCAAGGCGAAAACGTAGAGCCATCGATAGCCCTGGGCGAGAAAGATCTGTCGTACGCTCGGGATCAACAGCACGACGACGAATAGAAGAGCTGATAGACGCATCGCTCTGCCCACAAACCGCGATGTGGGTGGCAGGCTAGGCATTCACAGATCCCAGGGCAGCTTCGAAGCGGCTCACCACGAGATCCACTTCGTCGTCGGCAAGATCCGGGTAGAGCGGAATAGAACATGCCGTCCGCCACGCCTGCCGACAGCCCGGAAGGTTCTCGAGCTCGACGCGAACGGGATCAGGCAAGTAGCCCACGGGACGCCGGCATGCCAGGCCGAGATCCTCGCAGCGCTCGAGTAGTGGCTCCAAGGCCCCATCCTTCACCGCCACGACAAAGCGGAAATACTGATGCTCGCGGTCATCCGGGTTGGCGGGCAGATCAACGGAAAGCTTCCCGAACGCAGCGCGGTAGCGTTGCGCGAGCGTCTTGCGTCGCGCCAGGTTCGCCGGGAGTTGCTCGAGCTGCGCCAGCCCGACGGCGGCGTGCAGATCCGACATCTTGAAGTTGAAGGCCCATTCATCGCTCGCGGGGTCGTCGCAATTACGAAGACGACGAGCGTGCTCTTGGATCTCCGCGCTCGAGCTCAGCACCATGCCCCCCTCTCCTGCGGCCAGCAGCTTGGTGGCATAGAACGAGCAAATCGAGATCTCGCCAAAGCTCCCGACCGGGCGGCCCTTGTAGGGTGCGCCTAGAGTCTGGGCACAATCTTCGATCACAGGCGGGCCCAACTCCATGAGCGGATCTAGATCCGCAGGCAGGCCAAACAGATGAGCGACAATGATGGCCCTTGTGCTCTCTACGACCTTCCTCCTCGCGTCCACGGGATCGATATTGAACGTCGCCGGGTCGCAGTCGACGAAGCGAGGCGCTGCCCCCGTGGCACGAACTGCCTGCAGGACACTGGCACAGACGAAAGCGGGCACCAACACCTCATGCCCCGCCTCGATCCCCAGCGCACGCAGCGACACATAGAGAGCGGCCGTCCCCGAGCTCACCGCCACGCCAGCCGTTCTCCCGTCTGCATCCGGCTGGAAATAGCTTGCAACGGCACCCTCGAGCTGGGCTACTCGGGGACCTTGCGTAATCACTCCCGCAGAGATCACCTGACGCAAGATCTCCACCTCGAGCTCGCCCAGGGCCGGCCGCGAGTGGGGGATACGGTGGGTAACGGGACCCTCGTTGCCACCTGACTCCGTCGTTGACGGGGCGGGCAAGGTTACTCTCCCGGCGCAATGTTGATGAACAATCGCAGAGGCATGAAGCCTTCGGCGCTCTTGACCCTCGCCTGCGTGCCGCGAAAGAGAGAAGCGGCGTGAACGACATCGACGATACTCAAGTCGCCGATGTTGGTCTTCTCGACCTGAGAGGCATGTGCTTCGAGCGCCGCGATCTTGTTCTCCTCCTCCTCCGTGATGTCGACGAAGACCGTGGGTGTGAAGTTGTTCGTGGTTGGCCCCTCGTAGAACAGGACATTGCGCGTGTAGCGTGTGGCAGTGATGGTGGAGTTAGCCAGGTTGCGATGGTCCTGGTGCGTGTCGTCGAAGTAGTGGACGAAGATGAAATCGGGATCGACCTCCACGATAGTCTTTTCGACCTTGTGGATGAGGTCTCTATTCAGCGGCAGCTCCGTATCACGGTAGCCTCCCCAGAAGACCCGTTTGCAGCCGAGAATCTCCGCAGATGCCTCCTGCTCGCTGTGGCGGGTCTCCCTATCGCCTCCTGCACGCCCCTCGGTCAGTACCATCAGGCAGACTTCGTGGCCCGTTCTGGCGTACTTGATGAGCGTCCCTCCGCATCCGAACTCGATGTCATCGGGATGGCAGCCGAGTGCGAGAATTCTCATCATCGGTCCTCTCGCTGGGCCCTTCGGATCGACATCTTCTGCATCGGCGCTCTGGCGCCGGGGCCGCAGGCGTTCAGGTGGGGTCGTCTGAGACCCCCAGTCTATCGGATCGGATTACCGAAAGGCTCTCCCTTCCACAGTTCATGACCAAATCGACGACTGAGAGGAAGGGCTCGAACGGCTGGTACCGCTGCTCGTATGCCGGGTGATTGAATGCCTGGAATCGGACCTCGATACCTGCCGCAGCGAAGGCATCCACGTCCAAATAATCGCGGGCTCCGGCACCCGAAAGGTAGGTGTCTGCGTCGAGCGCCCGACACAGGTCGATGAGGCGATCATTGGGATCCTCTCTGGCCTGCACGTCGGAGCCGAGCACTGTCTGCGTGTCGATGCCCAACACACCCGCAAAGACATCGATCAGTCGGATGTTGAGGGCGGCCAAGTGGGATTCAGGGCTTCCGAGCACTGTCTCGAGCTGTGGCATGAGGGCGTCGGCGTGCGGTGACTTGCCGTAGCTTTGCCTCAGCGCCTGCAGGTGCTTGCGCATCCACGCCGACCGGTTGTCGATCTCGA
>CALAKE010000161.1 GCA_937922775.1 uncultured bacterium
GGTCTCCTCGCGATGGAGCATGGTAAGACATGCCGCCATCGCATGATTCAGATGAGGGCATTTGCTGCCGGGCATGGTGAGACATGCCAGCATCCCCCGGGCGGATTCCTAGGTGAGTGAGAAGAGCGACATAAACGCCGCGAACGACACGGTCGATCCTGATCCGCGGCTGGAACTCCTCGGGCGGACTACCGAGACGGGGCGGTTGGGGCGTGCGGGCAAGCTGGTGTCGGAGGTTGTCTTCCAGGTGGCCGACCGGGAGCTGGTGATCGCCGGGGTCGGTAAGTACAACGTCGTCATCGATGGCAAAGCCGGCCGCGTACTCCACGGCTGTCGCGATGCTCAGAGCCAGGCCCGCGAGGGCCGCCTATGCAAGCACGTCGCGGCGGTGTTGCTGGCTCTCGACGAGGATCACGCGATGGAGATCATCGAGGGCCTGTTGGCTGAACAGGGCGACTGGTACCTCGACATCATCCAGTAGCCGACTTGCCATTTCCCGCCGCAGCCGAAGTGTGCTGATCGATGCGGGCCTAGACGGACCAGCTGATGATCTCGAAGCCGCAGCGGCCGAGCTTCGCGGCATCCCCGGCGACGCGCCAGAATCGAGACCATCCTACCTCTCGTTGAGCGTGCACGAAGGCGTTGAGGATGGCGAGCTTCACATTCGTGGTGCGGCGCATCTCGTCGCGCAGCAGGATGCTCTCGGTGAAGGGTATGCGGACGTCGTGGCGTCCATGGATGAGTACCACCGGGGTGGTGAGCGTGGCGATGTGATCGCGGAGCGTCAGCTTGTTCATGCTTTCGGTGATGCCCGCTGGCAGTCGCTGGCGGGCGGCCTCGTGAAGATCGGATTCGGCCAGCGTGATGGAATCGACGAGCGCCTGCCCCGCGGGGCCGAGGCGTGAGCGGAGGGAATCCCAGGACGGGGCCTCCCCCGCCTTCCAGTCTTTCTCTCCCTCGGCGATGATCTGCTGATCAGCGGGATCGTCGAGCCACTCGGCCGCGCTCGACACGAACACCCATTGGCCCTCGAACTGTTTCTCTGGATCGAGCCTGAGTCGTGGGTGGCGGTTGCCATAGGAGGCGACCCGCCCCGTGGCGGTGAACTCCATGACCTGATCGAGGTCGTAGTAGGCACCAACCGTCACCGTGCCAGCCAGCTCCTCGTGTGTCATCCGAGCGGCGGCCAAGAATGTGGGTCCAGCCGCATAAGAAAAAGCCAGCAGCACGACCTTGTCGACGCCGAGAAGTTCAGGTACCGCGAGCGCCGCCTTGTGAACATCGTCGATGTCGGCCACTTGCATGCGCCGCGCCCTCATGCCGACAAACTCCGGCACGACAACGGCCATACCACCGCGCGCGCAGGTCGAGGCGAATGTGGGCACCCGATGGTCATCCGGACCGTCCTCGGTGAGGCCGTGCATCATCAGGATCGCCGCCCGCTGCGAATGTCCAGCCGCCGGGCGGTATATGTCGGTGATGCCGAATCCATCGGCTATCGGCCCCCGCCGCTCTACCAGAATGTCCTCGCCCGGGCCCGAGCCGCCGCGGCCGCCTTGGAGGATGGCCCCGACGAGGCCGAATGCGCCGCGCATGGTCGCGATGCGTGATCCCATGTCAGTCTCCCAGCTCTTCCCCGATCGCCTGCATCACCGACTCGGTGTCTTCGAGTGTGCCGAAGAGGAAGTCGGGCGCACAAGCGGCTAGCTGCTCTTCCGTGAACAAGCCGGTGGCCACTGCAATCGAACGAGCGCCGAGCGGGGCCCCGCAGGCGATGTCCGCCGGCGTGTCACCGACGATCACGACGGACTTTTCCTTGAAGTGATGGCTTGTCTTCGCCTCTGCGCGCGCCACCGCAACCGCAGGCAACTGATCGCGAATCTCATGGTCGCTGCCGAACGCCCCGAGCCGAAAGCGAGAGTAGTCGATTCCGGCGCTTTCGATCTTGAGGCGAGCGCCGCGCTCGATATTGCCGGTCAGGAGGCCGAGCACAAGACGGTCTCCATCACGTTCGATGCGATCCAGAAGCTCGATCACCCCCGGACATATCCGTGGTGGCCTGTCTCGCACCTCTTCCTCGAGGTTCCCCAAGTACAACTCCCACAGTCGGGGCAAGTCCGCGGCGAGCTGATCTTCAGAGACGCCTGCGGCGGTCAACAGGTAACGTGCGATCTCAGGGTCGGTCCTGCCACAGAATCGGTAGGAGTCGATGGGGCCCGTGGTACGGAAGATGTCCAATAGCGCGGCGTGAAACCCGCGGCGCCCGGCGCCCTGGGTATCGAGCAGGGTGCCGTCGATATCGAACAGAACCAGTCGTCGACTCGTTTCAGTCTTCATCGTATAGTGCCCCCCGAGGCAGGCCCTCGATTATGGCATGTTCATCTCGGGAGGAATGATGCGCACCAAGTCTCTACTTGCTCCGATTCTGCTGATACTGGCTCTGGTGATTTCTTCGAGCTTCGTGGTCGGTGCTGTTCTCGGCTCCGCCGGGGCGGCTCAGGGTGACCGGTTCGGAAACGCCGACTACATCACTGTCGATCAGCTCAGGGACTACCTGGCTTTCGTCGCCTCCGACGAGATGCAAGGGCGCGACACTCCCTCGCCTGGGCTCAAGATCGTGGCCAAATTCCTCGCCACGAACCTGTCGCGCTGGGGTCTGGAGCCGGGGGGTGACGATGGCACGTTCATCCAGAACATCGAGCTGAAGCGGTCTGCGATCGATCCGGCCGGCACGAGCGTCCAGCTCGGCGGGCGGAGCTTCGCCTACGGCGAGGATTTTCTTGCAGGAACGCAGGCCGGGAGCGCCACGGGCGGCATTGCCTACGCCGCCCACGGCTGGATCATTCCACCCAAGGAGATCAACCCCTACGAAGGGCTCGATGTCGAGGGCAAGTTCGTCATCGTCGCCGGAGGATTGCCGCCGGGCGTGACCTTCATGGATCTGCGGCGGGGTACGAGGGGTGTCGACTTCATCATGCCCCAGACGTATCTACGCGAGCAGGGTGCTCTGGGCATCATCCAGGTCCCCGACTTCCGGACCCTGTCGCGCTGGGAGGCGAGCATGGAGCGGTCTCTGGAGCGCGGGGCGGTGGAGGTTGCGGCGTTCTCCGACGATGCCGAGGACACCGGCGCATTCCTTACGATTACTCCCTCGCTGGCAATGCTCGAGACCTTGTTCCGCGGCGAGCAGATGAACGCCGGCCGAGTGTTCGCAGCCGCCGGCAGCGGCGATGAGATGGGTGAGCCCTTCGAGTTCAACGCTGACAAGTCGATTACAGTCGAGGTCGCGACTGAAGTCGAGACCATCTACACGCAGAATGTCGTGGCGATTCAACGCGGGAGCAATCCCGAGCTTGCCGATCACTTCGTGGCGATCGGGGCACACTACGACCACGTTGGTGTCGGAACGCCCGTCAATGGCG
>CALAKE010000162.1 GCA_937922775.1 uncultured bacterium
CCAAGGTCGTCGGGCGACTCGGCGAGCGCTTCACCGTTCCCGTCGAAGTCGTTCAGTTCGGCTGGAGGGTAACGCGCGAACGGCTTACCGAAATTGGGGCGACCTGCACCCTCCGGGAAGGGGAGGAAGGGCCCTACGTCACCGACCAGGGCAACTACATCATCGACTGTGGCTTTGGCGAAGCCCTGGGTACCCCGGGACCGATTGCCAGCGCAATCAACAACCTACCCGGTGTCGTCGAGCATGGACTCTTCCTCGGGGTTGCCGACCACGTTGTCGTTGCCGCGGAGGGTGGCGCACGGGTACTCGACCGGGCGCGCGCCTGAACGACAGAGCGTCTCGTGGGCGCTGGCGGACTACGAGCAGGCCTTCGCTGACTCGGCGCCTAGACCGACGCGGCGCAGGATATTTTCCAGCGGACAGAGCCCTGTGAAGGCACTCTGCAGCAGGTTCGCCCCCACGAAGGCAGTGAACAGGAAGAAGCCGGGGTGCACCCAGTAGCCGAGCGCCAGGCTCATCAAGACAAAGCTTCCGGCTGCGGCGCGAATGATACGTTCCATGCTCATAGTTCTTCTCTTCTCTTTCGGTGGGTTGTAGCTCGATGGTCATCGGGTCAATCAGTGAACCTGCTCGACGGGCGCTACGGCGATTCGCAGGCAGGGATATGTGTCGCAGCTCTCGGTGTACTCGGCCAACTCGTTGACTACAGCTTGAATCTGGGCTTCGTCGGCGCCCGGAACCAGGAACATCGTCGCCTCCCAGTCCATGGTCCTGGGGACCTCTCCGGGATCACAGAACTTGGAGCCGCTCGCGCCGCCAATCCGGAGGAAGCCCTCCATGTGGGCGTGATCAAGCGCATTGACGACGCGGTCCTCGAGATCTCGGCTGCAGTAGATGGTCAGTTGTTTCATCATGAGACTCCTTCAGATTGCATCGGTCACGTCCATTTCGAATACGCGGAGGCCCTCGCCCTCGGAGCACTCGTCCGCGAACTGGCGCAGGGCGGAGACCAACTCAACAGCTTTGTCCTTGGAGACCGCCGTGAACAGCATCGAGACGGCGCCGGGGTAGGCGCGGGTGCCGAGACGTCTTCCCGTATCCCCGGACCCACGTAGCCCGTCGAGCTCCGTGAACGTGTGCACCTCATGTTCATCAATGATCTTCCGGACTTCGTCGATGCGGCCGCCTGAACAGATGATGAGTAGTAACTTCATGACTCTCAGTTCTCCACTTAAGGGGTTTCGTTCTCGTCCTCTTCAGGGGAATCAGGCGCGGCTCCCGACCAGGCTGGCGGGAGTGGCTGGCTGAAGTTCCGCTTCTCGACCATGAAGTGAACCAACGGCACCACGATCAGGGTCAATACCGTCGAGGCAATGGCTCCTGTCATGAGCGCGATAGCGAGCCCCTCGAAAATCGGATCGAAGAGGATGACGATTGCTCCGACCACTACTGTCCCCGCGGTCAGCAGGATTGGACGGAAGCGAACCGCGCCGGCCTCGATCACGGCCTCGCCAAGCGTCTTGCCTCGTTCCATGGACAGGTTCACGAAATCGATCAACAAGACCGAGTTACGCACCATGATTCCGGCAAGGGCAATAAAGCCGATCATGGAGGTGGCGGTGAAGAAAGCGCCAAACAGCCAGTGCCCCGGCAATACGCCGATCAAGGCCAAGGGGATGGCGATCATCATCGTCAGCGGAGTCTGAAACGAGCCGAACCACCCAATGATGAGGATGTAAATGAGAATCAATACGATGCCGAATGCAGCGCCGAGATCGCGAAACACCTCATAGGTGATGTGCCACTCTCCGTCCCACTTCATCGAGGTTTGCTCTTGGGACAGGGGTTCGTCACGGTAGAACTGATCGATCGTAGTTCCGTCCGGACGTTCGATCTCAGCCAAGCGCTCGGCCATGTCGAGAATGGCGTAGACCGGACTCTCCTGGGTTCCCGCCACCTCGCCCAGGACATAGACGACAGGCTGTAGGTTCTTGCGGTGCAGGCTCACGGGACCCGTTGTCTGCACTACCTGCCCGAGCTCGGAAAGTGGCACCATCGTTCCGTTCATCGACATGAGACGAAGGCTGGCCAGGTCAGCCGTCGAGGAGCGCCCCGCTCGAGGGAGCTGGAGACGGATACCGACCGGCTCGAGCTCGTCGGGCATATGAAGGATCCCCACGCTCTCTCCCTCGAGGGCAAGGCGTAGCGTCCGGCCAATGGCCACCGCGGGAACGCCATGCAAGGCTGCCTTCGCATGGTCGACCTCGAATACCCGCTTCGGCTGTGGCGCCTCCACGAGCCAGTCGGTGTCGACGACGCCTTCTGTGGAATCGAAGACCTCTTTGATTTGCGCCGCGAGATCGATTCGTGCTTCCTGGGTGGGGCCATATGCCTCCGCCACGAGGGTCGACATCACCGGAGGGCCGGGCGGGATCTCCAGCACCTTGGCCACGATCCCGTGACGCGCGGCAATTTCCTGAATCGGAGGCCGGATGCGCTTGGCGATGTCGTGCGACTGCTCGTTACGATTGTGCTTCGAGGCCAGGTTGACCTGAATGTCGGCAACGTTGGCGCCGGAGCGCAAGTCGTAGTGACGCACCAGACCGTTGAAATTGATGGGAGCCGCGGTGCCGGCGTAGATCTGTAGGTTGGTGACCTCAGGAACTGTCTGCAGGTAGGTGGCGATCTCCCGGGCAACCAGCGTGGTCGACTCGAGCGTGGTGCCCTCGGGCATGTCGATGATGACCTGCACCTCACTCTTGTTGTCGAAGGGCAGCATCTTGACGCTGACCATCTCGAGCGGAAGCAGGGCGACAGATCCGAGCAGCAAGGCAACTACGACGCCAATGAAGCTCCATCGCCGCACGGGACTCTGCAACAGAGGCAGAAGGATGCCTCTGTAGATCTTGTAGGTGCGGCTGCTTTCCAGGTTATATCCCTCTCCGTGGTGCTCACCCTGTTTGCGTACCAAGCGATAGGCAAACCACGGCGCCGCGATGAGCGCGACCAGTAAGGAAAAGATCATCGCGAGCGATGCGCCAACCGGCATCGGACGCATGTATGGACCCATGAGGCCGCGAACGAAAGCCATCGGCAGGACCGAGGCGATGACGGTGAGGGTGGCGAGGATCGTCGGGTTCCCGACTTCATTAACCGCCGTGATCGCTGCTTGCAGCGGCGGCAGCTTCTTCATCGCCAGATGGCGGACAATGTTTTCGACCACGATGATCGAGTCGTCGACGACAATTCCAGTGACGAATATCAGAGCGAACAACGTCACCCGATTCAGCGTGTAGCCGAATACGTAGTAGACGAACAATGTGAGCGCGAACGACACGGGCACCGAGATGAACACCACGAGAGCCCCGCGCCATCCCAATGACAGGGCGATGACGATGCTGACCGAGATGATTGCCACGATCAGGTGCGTCAGCAGCTCGTCAGCCTTTTCCTTGGCGGTCTCGCCATAGTCACGAGTTACGGTGACGTTGACGCCAGGCGGGATGAGGCGGCCGTCCAAATCCTCGATCTTCGCGAGGATGCTGGTGACGATCTTGTGAGCGTCGGATCCCTTGCGCTTGGCCACGGTCAGGGTGACGCCAGGCAGAACGACATCGGCGGTGGGGCTCATCGCTTCCACCTCATGGACGGCGGCTGGCCCCGAGGCGAAGAAGACGTACTCCTTGGCGTCTGCAGCGCCATCGCTGACGGTAGCCACGTCACGGAGGAACACGGGCCGGCCGTTGTGCACACCCACAACCAGGTCCGCAATCTCTTCCGCGTTTGCCAGGAAGGCGTTGGTTTCAACGAGGATCTGCTGCCCTCCCATCTCGAAAGAGCCAGAAGGCACGGTGGCATTCTGTGCCTGCAACGCCTGGGCAACCATACCCGGGTCGACATGAGAGCCGGCCATGCGAGCGGCATCCAGATGGACGGCCACCTCTCGGCGCTGGCCGCCGATGACTTGCACGTCAGAGACGTTGTCGATGCGCCCGAGCTCGCGACGGAGCTCGTTGCCGATGCGTCTGAGATCGTAGCTGTCGTACCGATTGCTCCAGAGAGTCAGCGCCAGAACGGGGACATCATCGATGGTGCGTGACTTGACCAGCGGTGGTGTTGCTCCCTGAGGCATCCTGTCGAGGCCCGAGGCGAGCTTCTGGTAGAGCTTGACGAGACTTCTTTCCTCGTCGTCTCCAACGTAGAAGCGCACTGTAATCATCGAGACGCCGTCCATGGAGACGGAGTAGACGTACTCTACGCCGGGGATTTCCCACATGCGCTTCTCGAGTGGAATCGTGACACGATTCTCAACCTCGGAGGGCGACCCTCCAGGAAGCCCGACAAAGATGTCGACCACGGGAACGACGATCTGCGGCTCTTCTTCGCGAGGAGTCATCGCGATGGCCAATGTTCCTAGGGCCAGAGAAGCGATAACAAGAAGTGGCGTGAGCTTGGAGTTGATGAAGAACTGGCCGATCTTGCCGGCAGGTCCGAGTCCTGGGGTCATTGCGTCACCTCGCAGTCACGGGAGCGCCGTCGCCGACGGTGCCGGGAGGTGAAATGAGATAGCGATCGCCGGCGTCGAGTCCTGAGAGGACTTCCACATCCGTGTCGAAGCGACGACCAAGCTTGACCCAGCGCAGATGGGCGACGTTCTCCGAGCCAACGACGAGAATGCCTTCAAGCTGGCCACGACGGACAATCGAAGTCTCAGGGACGACGAGTGCGCTGCGATTGCCGTGGGTGAAGCCGACGCGTGCGAACATCCCCGACTTGATGGCTCCGTCCGGGTTGTCCAGCAGAAGCTGTACCGCGAACGTTCTGGTTGCCCGGTCACCGGCCGGCATCACGCGATCGATCTTGGCCGCTACCTTGTCGCCGAGGATGTCGATGAAGACCTCCGCGGAACTGCCAACCTCCAGGCTCGCTACCTCAGTTTCAGGGACGGTCACTGTGACCTTGATCCTCGAGAGGTCCTCGATGACGAACATCGGAGCGCCCGGGGCGGACATATCGCCGCTTTCAACGAGCTTGGAAATCACCCACCCAGAGACCGGCGTGTGGACCTCTGCGTACGAGATCATGACCTCGGCAGCCGCCAGGTTCGCTCGCGCCACCTCGAGGCTCGCTCGAGCGACCCGAAACCCAGCGGTTGCGTCTTCGAGGTTCTTATCGGTCACCGACCTCTGCTCATGCAAATCGATCATGCGCTGGTGTTGGGCTTCGGCATTCTCGAGACTGGCCTCGGCCATGGTCACCGAGGCGCGCGCCTGCGCGACCGCGGCTTCCAGGTCGCGACTTTCCAGGGTGGCCAGAAGCTGCCCCTTCTCGACGTGATCGCCCTCGCGCACGAACACCTCGTTGATGCGGCCGAGGAGCTTGGTGCCGGGTGAGACGCGGCGCCAGGGCTCAGCCGAGCCCGTCGCGGTACTGACGAGGGGAACCTCGATGATCTCGGCCACGGCGGTATCGACGACAACAGGATCGCGGGACACTGCGCTTTGCGTGGCAGGCTCGTGGTCGCTGCCGCATGCGGTTGTCCCGGCTGTTGCGAGTAGTCCCAAGAGGGCTGCCGCCCAGATCTTCCGATTGCGGTGACTGTTCATGATTCGACTCATTGTTGTTGGTCCCATGGTCCCTATTTCCGGCCAATGGCCAGGTCGAGGGTCGCCTGGCTGAGCAGGAGGTCGCGCCCGGCTCCAATAGCGCGGGTGCGAGCTTGGGTGAGCGCCGTTTCTGCATCGAGGAGCTCGATCAGGGTAGTGAGGCCCTCGCGGTAGCGGTTTTCTATGATTCTCATGCTCTCCTCGGCGAGCTCCATGGACCACCGTGCCTGTTCCAGCCTCTGCTCGGCCGCCCCTCTCTCGAGGAAGGCCTCTCGTACCTGCATTGAGATGTGCTGTTCGAGGAGCTTGGTGGAGCGCTCCGCCTGGAGTTGTTGAGCGGTTCGCTGCCGAACCTTCGCGGACCTGGCATGGTCGAAGATCGACCACTGCAGAGCGCCGACGAGAGTCCAGTTCGTTCCCTCAGCGCCAATGAAATCTTTGTCGTTCATCTCGAACGACCCGGCAAATCCGATCGTCGGCCAGTATTCGGCGCGGGCGGCGTCGACCATCTTCCCGGCCGCCGCGAGTTGGCTGCCGGCGCCGCCGAGGTCTGGGCGAGATCTCATTGCCTCAGCGATAAGGTCGTCGAGTTTGTCCTCCGGAACCTCGGGAACGTCGATGGTTTCCGGCAGGCTGAAGGGTGTGTCGAGGTCGCGACCCATGGTCATGTTGACGGCCGCGTGCGCGATGGCGATGGCGGTCTTGGCTCGTATCACCATCTCCGCCACCTCGCTTTCGCGTAGCCTCGCCTGCAAAACGTCAGAATCGACCACCAGCCCGGCGTCGCGCATGGTCTCGACCAGGGCGACGTGGGCCTGTGCCGTCTTCAGGCTCTCATCGGCGACCATCATGTGGCGATCGGCAACCACGGCGCCGGTATACGCCTCAACCACCTGGTGGATGACTTCCTGTCGAGTTCGCTTTCTCTGCTGGGCGGCGGCTTCCTGCCCGTGCTCGGCGGCCTCCACGTGGCGCGAAATGCGGCCGGCTGTCCACACCGGTTGTGTCACCGAGAAGCGCGTATTCCAGTTGTTGTAGGGGTCGGGATTGTTCAGGGCGTCGAGCTGGAAATCTTCCATGGTGAAGGAAGCCTGTCCCAGCTTGTTGCCGAACACGTACACCGGGTTCGTGGTACGCATGAACGTTTCCCAAAGCTCCACATGCGGATACATGCTCGCTTTGGCCTCATCGGTCTGGGCCTCGGCATGACTCACCATGGCGTCAGCAACCCCTAGTTGATGGTTCTGCTCCAAGGCTACAGCGATCGCCTGTTCGAGAGTGAGGGCTGGTCCATCCGACTGTGCATCGGCTGCGCCAGCTCCCCCGAGGAGTGGGATCGCGAGCGCGACAAGAAACAACGCAAGAGCTCGTCTGCTCATCTCTATTTACCTGTCCTGGAGAAAATGAGATATCGACGGTGTCAAAATCGTGTACATCTGAGAGTAGAGATGCAAGTGGAGCCCCTTGGTCACTGCGAGGGGGGGCGCGGAAGCCCGGAGGGAGGCTGGAGGGCAGGGGAGCCGAAAGGTGGCGCAGGTGGGGGTAACCGCGGTGGCGGATCGGACTCGCTGAGGGGCCCTCAGGGAGGCGTGGCGAGCCCGCTACAAGAGCTCAGCCTTCATTACGGTAACGGCTTGGCCGCCGAGATAGACGCGCTCTCCGCCCAAACGGAGGCGCACTTCACCACCGCGAGGGCTTGCCTGAAAGGCAAGCATCTCTTCTTTGCCCAACTTCTCTCCCCAGTGAGGGGCTAGGCTGCAGTGTGCTGAGCCCGTAACGGGGTCTTCGTTCACACCACTCTGCGGCGCGAAGAACCGTGACAGGAAGTCATACTCGCCACGATCCGAGGGGCTCGTCACGATGAGTCCTCGGGCGTCGGCTTGTCGAATCAGCTCGATGTTCGGGTGCAGGTCACGGAGCTCCTGCGGAGATTCGACCTCAACAAGAAAATCAAAATCGCTCATGCCCACGAATACCGGCTGCACAGCCAGGGCTTCTTCGAGGTCGATGTTGCAGGATGAAGGCACGACGCGGCTGGCAGGGAAGTCGAGCTCGATCCAGTCGCCGAGCCTGCTGGCGTGCAACACGCCGCTACGGGTGTGAAAGCTGAGCTGTTCGTCAGCAGGAGCAATTCCCGTCTCCCACAGGATGTGGGCCGTGGCCAAGGTAGCGTGACCGCACAGGTCGACCTCGAGCAGCGGCGTGAACCAGCGGAGATCGAAACCATCGTCTCTGGGTCTCACGAAGGCGGTCTCCGAGAGATTCATCTCGTGAGCCACGTTCTGCATCCATGTGTCAGGGGGGGAATCGTCCAGGATGCAGACAGCAGCGGGGTTGCCAGCAAATGGCTTGTTTGTGAACGCGTCGACCTGATAGAGGCGAATCCCCATACGTCCCTCCATCATCGGTTGCAGCGCACCTACTGGTGCGCTGAGCCGGATCAGCCTTCCGTGAAGAAGCGGATGAAATCTGACTCGGTGAGGATCCCGACCAGAAGCGCTCCGTCAGTTACCGGAACGCAACCGAACTTGTTTTCTAGCATGATCTGCGCGGCGTGGGGCAGCAGGTCCTCGGGTTCGACGGTTTGGACGTCCTGCACCATGATGTCGCCGATTTGCGTTGAGTACATCGTCTCTTCGCGCACGCTGATCGGAACATCCGCCTGGTCGGTGAGCACGTTCCTCAGGAGATCACGCTCTGTAACCAACCCAACCAGATTGCCTTCCACATCGACGACAGGGACGTGCCGGAAGCCATGATCGTAGAGAACATCACGA
>CALAKE010000163.1 GCA_937922775.1 uncultured bacterium
GATGGCGAATCTGATTGCCGAGGTGCCGGCCGCACCAGGTGGGGAGAATCGGCCGATTGTCATCCTCTCCGGCCACTACGACACCCTCAATATGGCCGGCGTGGAGTTTGTCGGTGCCAACGACGCAGGATCCAGCACCGCGATTCTTTTGGAGTTCGGCCAAGTGCTCGCCGAGCATGCGCCGCCCATGCCGGTGTGGCTCGTCTTCTTCGACGGGGAGGAAGCCCTGGTGCAATGGGGCCCGACCGACGGGACCTACGGCAGCCGGCACATGGCTCAGCGCCTCAGCAGCGAGGGCCGAATCGGTGACTTCGGCGCCATGATCCTGCTCGACATGATTGGCGACAAGGACCTGGTCATCGATACCGAGATGAACTACTCGGTGGGGTGGCTCAACGACCTCATCTGGGCCACTGCCGAGGAGATCGGGCACGGAGATCATTTCTCCTCCCGGCCACAGTTCATGGACGACGACCACCGGCCGTTCACGGAGGTCGGCATTCCCTCGGTCGACCTCATCGACTTCAACTACGGTCCGGGACACCGCTATTGGCATGCTCCGTTCGACACCCTCGACAAGCTCGCGGCCGAGAGCTTCCAAGCAGTCGGGGAAACGGTGCTGTCGGTGCTGCCGCTGCTGGCGGAGCGCTTCGATAGAGGACGCTAGGTCGCAGATCTTGTGGCGAGGGAAGTCTGCAGCGCGGGCTAGTCGCGCGTGTACTCGGCCGTCACGGTCGTGCGCAGGCCGCCGCGCGGGGTGAACTCGCCGCATACCTTCATCTTCACGGGGTCACAAGCCTCCACCAGGTCACGCAGCATGCGATTGACTGCGTTCTCATGAAAGATCCCGAGGTTGCGATAGGCGAGGAAGTAGAGCTTCAGCGACTTCAACTCGATGCAGCTCGAATCGGGCTCGTAGCGCAGCGTGACGGTGCCGAAATCGGGCAGCCCGGTCTTCGGGCAGATCGACGTGTATTCCGGGTTGACGATCTCGATCTCGTAGCCCCGGTACTGGTTCGGGAAGGTGTCGACCGGCGGCAAAGCGGTGTCGGTTCCACTGGCCGCGTGCTCTTCCTTGTAGCCACCGGCAGTGGAGGCATCGACGTCGCGCAGGTCTACCTGATCGTCGGCTTGTCGCATTGGCTCGTCGCTAGTCAGGGCGTCACTCGGCCGCGTTCGGCGGCAGGGTTCTACTGAGGATCGGGGCCGCGATAGGTGCAGCGAGCGGTACAGGTCTCATGCACGGTAATACCACTGAGCTGAGGCAGGGCATCGGACAGATGATCCCAGATCCAAATCGCCACATGCTCGCTGGTGGGCGTTTGGAGTCCCTCGATGTCGTTCAGGTGCCGGTGATCGAGTGCGTCGTACACCGGCTCGAATGCACGCGCAATTTCATCGAAGTCGATAACCCAGCCGTACTCCTCGTCGAGCTCTCCCTCCACCAGCACGTCGACCTTCCAGGAGTGGCCATGCAGGCGCGAGCACTTGCTGCCCTCGGGTGCTCGGTGTAGTTGATGAGCCGCCTCGAAGGTGAAGGTCGTAGCAAGCTCAAGCCTCGACGGCCTCCCCTTCTTTGGTTCCTGTGCCGACATCGGTTTCCTCGCCTCCCCGGCTCCTCGTTCTCGAGTGCCAGGGCTACTCTGATTCAGCATACTTTGTGGGATCGTCGACGCCAGCCGCCTCGAATCCGCGCCGCCGGATGATGCAGGAATCACACAGGCCACAGGCCAATCCCTCAGAGGAAGGATCGTAGCAGGAATGGGTGATGCCGAAGTTGACGCCGAGCTCGACACCGCGACGAATGATCTTGTCCTTGGTCCAGTTGAGGAGAGGAGCGTGTACCTGGAACTGGCGTCTCTTTTCCGTCCCCGCGCGTGTTGCGAGATTCGCGAGGTGCTCAAAAGCTCGTAGAAACTCAGGCCGACAGTCCGGGTATCCGGAGAAATCGCGAGCCGTCGCGCCGATATAGATGTCCGTGATTTCGAGAACCTCTGCCCATGCCAGCGCCAACGACAGGAAGATCGTGTTCCGCGCCGGCACGTAGGTGGCTGGTATCGTCCTTCCAATGGTGTCGGCGTTCTCGGGATTCGGAACGGCGATCTCGTCGGTCAGCGCCGAGCCTCCGAAAACCCGAAGGTCGACCGTCACCACGCGATGTGAGGCTGCCCCGAGTTGCACGGCGACGCGGCGCGCGGCCTCGATCTCTATCCTGTGCCGTTGACCGTAGTCGACGGTCAATGCGTGGCAGTCGGTTCCGGTCGAACGCGCCAATGCCAGCACCGTCGCCGAGTCGAGCCCGCCGGACACCAATGCCACCGCCCCTTTGCGCTCATCAACTCGGGCTCGCCACTTCTCGGCGTCGGCGAGAGTCGCGGGGGCCTCCTCGATGGTGACACCGACAGCGTTCCTCTCCGACGATGTCCGGTCGCTGATCTTCATTGATGTGGCGGGGCCTTCCAGCGGACTTCTCGTGCGGCCTTATGAACAGGATCTTAGATGACTCAACCGGGGCGGAGTCAATCATACCCAGGGGTTTCCGGTCCCGGCTAGGCCCTCAGGGAGTCACGGCTGCGCTGGCTGGCAGCACTCTAGCGATGACGACCTGATTTCCACCGAGCCGCTTGGCCTCGTAGAGGGCCTCGTCCGCATGCCGCAGCAGTGCGGTGGCGCTTTCGCCATGTTCGGGGAACAGGGCGATGCCGGCTGATATGCCGATGGATACGGGCTGATTATCATCGGCCCTGAAGCCGAGTTGTCTGATATGGGCGAGGAACCGATGCCCCACTTGGAGGGCACGGTCGCAGTCCGCTTCCATGAGCAAGGCCGCAAACTCCTCCCCGCCCATTCGGGCAAGCATGTCGGTTCCACGTATGGATCGCCGCATGACCGCAGAAACCGCCTGCAAAGCCCTGTCGCCGGTATGGTGGCCGAACCGGTCGTTGATGGACTTGAAGCGGTCGAGGTCTCCGAATACGAGCGCGAGACGGTGGGCATAGCGCTGCGCGCGCCCAATTGCGTCCTCGAGTTGACGCATGAAGAAACGTCGGTTGTAGAGGCCTGTGAGCGGGTCGGTTATCGACAGGCGACGAGCTTCCGCGTGCAGTTGCGCAGTTCTCAGCACCACGGCGAGGTGCTGTGCCACGAGCTTCAGGGTGCGGACGTGCTCCTCATGATACGCGTCGGGCTCGAGGCTCTCGCAGTTCAGCACACCGATCACTTGTCCCTCCGCGGTCAGCGGCAACGCGATTTCACTGCGCGCTCCCGGTACTCCGGGTAGATAGTCCCTTTCAGCTTCGACGTCGGGGATAATCAGCGGCTTGCCGAGCTTGGCAGCCCTGCCGGTGATGCCCCTACCCAAGGGGATGTCGAGCCGCTCCACTCCATCCTGATAGCCATCCGAGGCGTGCACCCGCAGTGAGAGGCTTTCAGGATCCATCAACAGGATCGCCGCGTGTCCCACCGGGACGAGGTCGCGGGCGACCTCCAGCGCGGTGTCGAGTACCTCTTCGAACCCTTCACGGACGCAGAGGCTAGCCAGTTGGCTGATCTTGTGGAGGGCACCGAGGTGTTCGACTCTCTCCTCGAGGCGCTTTCGTTTCCGCTGGGCGACGATGGCAAGGGCGATGTGACTCCCGGAAACGGACAGGAGCTTCTCATGCAGCTCACTGAAGGCGTCCGCGCGAGCAGATTCCGCGATGATGACGGCAGCTACCTCGTTGCCCGCAATGAGTGGCACGACAATGGTGGAGCGCATGCCGGGGCTGACCTCGAGGCGGCCAGGATCCGATGTCAGGTTGCTCGTTCGGAAAGGACATAGATCGCGCGCCGCCCTGACGGCCAGGTCCAGCACGACAGCGGCGCTCATGCCTTCAAAATCAGAGATGCGCGTGCCGCTGCCGCAGGTGCGCTCAACGGAGAACACTTCAGTCGCAGGGTCGTAGAGCAACAAAGCGCATCGATCTGCGTCTGCGAGTCGCTGCGCCTGTGTGACGACCTCATCGAGGAGCTCATCGAGGGTCGAGCCTGCGTCGAACGCACGACTACTTGCCAGAAGTGCGTCGAGCGCGGAAATTTCCATTGATGCTCCCGGTTCCCCTGGAAATTCGCGTGGCGCCCAAATGTGGGCGATAGCCATCCAGCCAGCAGATTATTGTCCGCTCACGGCGGAGGGGGATTCTACCCCTGTCGCCGCCTGTTCAGAATACCTCCATGTATCACACCCGGCGTCCGGGTCAAGGGGAGAAACCGTGTTATCGACTCATAACGTACTCGGCGACGAAGCGCGCGTGGCCAGGTCTGGTGCGAGCGCGGGCTCCTGAGTTTTGGTGCCAGAGGCTGCCAGAGTGGGCACGCGGGCAGCTCACAACGATTCCGGAAATTTCCTCCCGGTCGTCGGAAAACCTCCCCATGCGTCGTTACCCGTATGCAACGCCATCCTGACGGGCTCGCAGCCCACTTTCCTACCGGTCCCCAGGGATTGTGGCTGCGAGCCCAGCCTTTTCGGTCCCTGCCGATTCTCTCTCGTCTCGTATCGGTCACCATCGCGCCCACTGAGCGGGCCCACCATGGCCTGATAACATAAGCCTTGCGGGCGGGTCGTGGTCAGGATCAGTGCGTTCCGCTCCAAAAGACCCAGAGCTTCGCGATTCGACAGGGACCGATACGATGTCGAAGATGCCAGTGGAGGTGCTCTCAACCGATGAAGTGGAGCGGCTGATCGCTCATCCTACTTCCGACGACGTGGTCGGCCTGCGAGATACGGCGATTCTCGCCACGCTCTACTATGCGGCGGCAACAGCGAGCGAGGTGTCGAGCCTCGATATCAGCGACATCCGACGACGCGCTCGCTCTCTCCGATTTCGCGGCGACGACGGCGGAGAACGCCGGGCCCCGCTCGAGAAGCGACTGGCGCGAATGCTCGACCGGTACGTGAAGAAATCTAGGCCCCTCTTGCTGGCGCAAGGCGGGGTAACCGATGCACGCAGGGTCCCGGCGGCATTCATCACTAATCGAGGGCACCGTATTCACGTGCGCGACATCCGCCAACTCCTCGGTTCGCACAGCAAGGCAGTCGGCATCGGGACGGCGGTGAACACCAACACTCTGCGGCTGTCGCGAGCATGGCACCTGCGCGAGCAGGGGGTTTCTCCCGAGGCCATCCAGCGCCTTCTGGGCACTTCGAGTCGCTCGGGTCGTCGAGTGGTCTAGCCTGCACTCTTCGTCGAGCTTCCGCGACGAGCAACGAGCGGTCCGCGTCCGTGCAGTTGTGTTCACCTATCTGCCGCGCCAGATCTTCCAGCGATCGACGACGACGTTGCCCCGGACGACCTGATACTCGTCGAAGCAGGCTACGGTCAGGCACGAGTGGTTGGGCAGGATGCGGACCTTGCTGCCGACCGGCAGCGCGCGGTTGACGATTCCATGCTCCTGGCTCACAGAAACCACTCGCAGGTCGGGGTCGAGCACTCTGCTGTCAGTGTCCTCGAATATTCGCCCCATGCTCGGCACATCGACGAGCTCCGGGCCGGAATCCTTCGACAGCGCCAATGCTCCGGCGTCGATCACGCTGTGGCCGGGCTGGCCGGAGACGACACTTGCCAGCACCGTCGCGGCGCATTCCTCGACAGTGCAGGATCCGATCGCGAGCTGGGTTTGGTCGTAGAGCGCGTAGTTGCCTGGGCGAGCTTCGGTAACCCCGTCGAGATCATGGACGTGCGTCATTGCCGGGGTGGAGCCGACACTGATTCCTCGGACTTCGATGCCACCCGCCCGCATTCGCCCCGCGAGCTCGACCATGACGGCGCGTTCCTGCTCGGCAATCGCCGCTATGTCGTCACCGTCCCGGCCGTAGTAAGCATTCCCGGAATGACTCAAGATCCCCTCGAAGGTCAGCGTGTTGCTAGAGGCGAGGGCGTCCGCGAGTCGCAAGGTGGATTCGGCCCGCGGGTCTACGCCGGCGCGATGGTAGCCACAATCGACCTTGATCCACACGTGAAGCGGGCTTTCTTGCGGGGGCAGCGATGACACCGCAGCGAGGGCCTCATCAGAATCAATGACGAGTCCGAGTCGCGATCTCGCCGCCAAATCGACAGCCTCCGACAGGCGCGAGAGGATAAGAGGGAAAGCCCAAGTCAGGTCACGGAAGCCATGATCGGCAAAGACCCGAGCTTCGTAGAGGGTAGACACGGTGAGGCCGGCGATGCCTCCCTGACGCTGCAACTCAGCGATCTCGACGCACTTGTGGGTCTTGATGTGCGGTCGCAGCGCCACCCCCAGCTGCGCCGCACGCCGCGACATACTCTCCAGGTTGCCTTCCAGCACGTCGAGATCGAGCAACAGTGCCGGAGTCTGAAGCGTCTCGATCCGGGTCACCGCTCCTCCGCCGCCTCCGGATCCATCACCTCTTCGATGAGGTCATCCAGCCACACGCCGGGCTCGAAGTAGGTGTCCTTCCAGGTCGGGTGAATCGCGTCGAGAAGCTCGGCGAGGCCGTGGCCGATGCCATAAAACGAGGTGGGGTCGCCCGCACCCATCGAGGTCGAGCTGCGGATCATCCAGAAGTGAGTGCGCATGACCTCTTCCCAGACTCGCGGATACGACATGTTGCCCTGTAGAGTTCCGAAGCCAGGAACGGGCCGAAACTGGCCGCGGTTTTCCATGTCCGCAGCGAGCAAGGAAACTCGCACCTGACTGTACCGAGCGACACCTTCCTTCCACGTCTGGTAGCGGAAGTAGCTATACGACTCCTCGCCGTATTTGAGCGTGACGATGGTCTTGAAGTTCTGCAGTGCTGCCCAGGAAGTCTCGGCCAGAAAGGTCCTCTGCACGGCGCGGGGGAGCGTCCGCGACCTTGTCCAGAAGTCATACAGTGCCTGGCCGAGCAGGTGGATGGCGTGGCCAATGTCCTTGTCGCCATAGGCAAAGGGGTAGTCGAGCTGTAGCGACGGATATGCGGCCCGGCCGAGCGAGAGGCCACGCACCTTGGTCGCCTCATCTCGGTTCATTTGCAGTACATGGAACCACTCGTGCACCAGAGTGAGGGCCCACTCATTCGGGCTTTCCTCAGCGGGGCGCCAGGCTCCTGTGATGGCGGCGGGCACACCCTCGATCGGAAACGACGCACGCAGGGCAGGCGGCAACGTTCGCGCCCTGCGGTAGATAGGTCGACCGAGAAAGCTCTGGTCGGTTTCACTGAACTCTCCACTGGGTCGCCATGAGGGCGGGGCATTCACCAGAAACTCGAGATCATCGTCGACGAGGAGGACTGTTAACGGAATCGATGCCCATCCCTGCCAGACCTGTGTTCCGGCTACTGACACGAGCGCGAAGGCCTCGCGCAGCACCAGTAGTTGTTCGGCAGAAATCTCATCGTCAGCGGTCGCACCTGCGGCAGCACGTGCCGGGGCACTGGCGGCCAAAGTGGAGACGAGAACGGCGAGGCACACGATGGAAAGCCAAGTCCTCGATCGCGAAGATCGCGGATGGCCGTCAGCGCGGGTCCCTGCTTGACTGTAGTCCGATATCAATTTGGGCAACTCGGGTGGGTCGGGGATTCTGTTCCTCGATCCACGAGGGGAGGCAACCCATTTGATCTAACATCATGGTTGCCCGTGGATCGTATTCTACAAACGCGTCGATCGATCCAGTAAACGTTAACATTCTGGTCGTCCCGGTGCCTTGCCGGTCGACCTCTGAGCCAACCCGATGACCAACACCCTCGAGCGTCTGAATCGTTATCGAGAGCTGGTTGATGATTGGCCGGCCTTTATCGAGGCCTGTCGGATGCCGCTGCCGACAGTCGTGTGGGTCAATCCTCTGCGACAGGCCGCGCTTCTGAAACTGGGGAAGCAGGGAGCCCCCGCTACGTCCGCAGGCACCGACTGCGCCTCTGATTCTGACATCCTGATCGCCACCAGCATCCTGGCCACGAGGCTCGAGGCACTCGGTTACCCTTCTCAGCCCGTGAACTGGTACCCGGGCGCCTTGCGGGTGGATGACATCGACAAGCCCGGCAAGACTCTCGATTTCTATCTGGGGCTCTATCACGTGCAGGAGGAAATATCGCTTCTGCCGGCGGTGCTCCTCGCTGCCGAGCCGGGGGAGCGAGTGCTCGACCTGTGTGCAGCCCCCGGAGGCAAGACGGCGCAGATAGCCTGCCAAATGGAGAACACCGGCACACTGGTTGCGAATGACATCAGACCGAATCGGCTGAGGGCCCTACGGTCGAACTGTGAGCGGCTCGGTCTTCTCAACGTGGTCGTGTCGTCTCATGATGGCACCCGGTTCCCGCTCGAAGTTGGCCAGTTCGACCGGGTGCTGCTGGACGTACCCTGCTCTTGTGAGGGCAACGTCCGGCAATCTGGCAAGATTCCCTTCGAGCAGGCAGGCGGGGTCAGAGGCAGAGCGGGCTTGCAGGCGACGCTTCTGGGTCGCGCCTGGAAGCTCCTTGCTCCAGGTGGCGTGTTGGTTTATTCGACATGTACCTTCGCGCCCGAGGAAAACGAGCTCGTGCTCGACTATGTTCTCGGTGAGGATGCCAAGATCGAGCCGTTAGAAATCGAGGGATTGAGCTCGAGTGCGGGGGTCACGGAGTGGAACGGCCGCGGCCTGCGTCCCGATTGTCACAACGTGGCTCGGATCTGGCCCCACCTGAACGATACCGGCGGCTTTGCGGCTGCTCGTATCCGCAAGCGAGGGGAGGCGCCATGAGCACGAGCTTCATTCGACTCGATGGTCAGCCCTATGTTGAGTGGTGGGAGGATCGCTTCGGGTTGTCGCCTGCGACGTTTGCAGGTCTGTGCTTCTATCAACGCGGCCGCTCCACCGTGTGGGCTGGAGTTCCCGACGTTGATGATCTCACGGGGGCGAGGGTCGAGGCCGTGGGCATCCCCCTCCTGCGACTCGGCGCTCGTTTCTGGAAGCCCACCTCGATCGCTATCATCACCTTTGCGTCCATGGCATCGCGCAACGTGCTCGACCTCGACGATCAAGAGACTCGTCGCTTTCTCGCGGGCTCGGAGAGTTGTTTGGAGGCGACGGACCCGCGCCGCGAGGACCTGGCCTCCGGATTCATTGTCGCCCGCCACGACGGCGTGGCCATCGGATGTGGGGAGTGGCACCATGGCACGCTCTACTCCTGTATCCCGAAGGGCAAGCGAGTCGAATCTGTCGACCTTTGAGCCCCGCGCCGACCAGCCGAGGCGACGAAGCTCCCCAGCCGGGTTAAACTCAGGGTGGCAACGCAAGTAGCCACCTGTGGCTAGCGCTGGGTGCGCCAGCGATCAGGCCACTTCGTGGAGACTCTCGTCATTCACGCAGCGGACAGGAGCGTTCAATGAGCGATCGCCGGCAAGACCTCCACCTGTTCATTCCGGGCCCCGCATCGGTTACCCCCGAGGTGCTGGAGGCGATGGCGCACCCCATCACGCCTCACTACGGAGATGATTTTGTGGCTGCGTACAATCGCTGTATCGACTGTATGCAGCAAATCTTCATGACAGAGAACGATCTGTTCCTCCTCGTCGGCCCCGGCACCGCTGCCGCCGACGCCGCGCTGACGAGCGCCCTTCCGGACGGAGCACGTGCGCTGGTGCTGACCAATGGCTTCTTTGGCGATAGGTTCGTGGAGATGTGTCAAATGAACCGCGCTGAGACCGAAAAGATGGAGTTCGCTCCAGGTGAACCGATCGACGCCGATAGGGTTGCCGACCGGTTGGCACAGGGCCCGGCGTTCGATGCCGTCGTTTGGGTCCACCACGAGACGTCGATGGGAGTCTTGAATCCGGTGGAGCCCATCGCCAAAGCGGCGCGGAAGCACGGTGCTTTGAGCATCGTCGACGCGGTGTCATCGATCGGCGGCACAGAGATGCGCGTCGACGACTGGGGCGTCGATCTGTGCGTGACGGTGGGTAACAAATGCCTAGCCACGCCGCCTGGCATCGCGGCGATCTCGGTCAGCGACGCGGCGTGGGATGCCATCGACCGTAACGACAACACCCGCGGCTGGTACCTGGATCTGCGGGTGTGGCGCAAGTACCGGCAGGACTGGCCGATCTGGCATCCCTACCCGACGACGGTTCCTACAGGTGTGCTCTACGCCCTGCGGGCAGGGCTCGAGCAGTTGATGGCTGATGGGCTGGAGCAGCGCATCGCTCGTACTGCCGAGGCGGCTCAGGCGGTCCGACACGGACTACGGCAAGTCGGCTTCGAGATGTTCGTTGATGACGCGTGGGCTTCCCCGATAACAACCGCAGTGAAAGCTCATCCTATGGTTCCTGCGGATGTGCTTCTCGGCTACCTCCTGAAGACTCACAACATGCACCTGTCAGGCGGGATCGGCCCCATGCACGGGAAGATCTTCCGCGTCGGCCACATGGGTCAGGCGATCGAGCGTGATGAGGTGGAGCTTCTGCTGCACGCCATCGAAGAGGGTCTTCGCCTTCACGGCGCAGAAATCCCCGTAGGCGCTAGCCTGGAAGGGATCTGGCCCGAAGTTGCGGTCTAGTGTTCACAGCCCCCTACTGCCGGTGGTAGCGGAGGGCTGAAAGCGGAGCCAGGGCGACGGTATCAGCGACGACCTAGTTCTCGATGATGGTCCAGTTTTCGACCTGAACCGCGAAGGTGAAGACGCGGTTGGCCTCGTCCCAGCCCATCGTGCCGGGCTCATTGACCGTTGTACGTTCGGCGGGAGCCAAACGTACCGAAGTGCGCTCGGTTTTCACCACGCTGTCACTCTCGTCCAGGAAGTCGAACCTCACGGTGATGTCGAGAGTCTGCGTGGTGTCGTTCGCTACGGCCACGGTCCAGTTGTATGGGGCGGGCTGGGTGCGGTCGGTCACCTCACCCCACTGAAAGTCCTCTTCGGTCAGGGTGATACTGCCGACCAGTTG
>CALAKE010000164.1 GCA_937922775.1 uncultured bacterium
CGCGCATGCCGATGGCTCCGCCAAAGCCCGAGCCGAGGGCTAGATCCGGTTGCGCGTAGAAAACAAAAGCGTCGACCTCGAGATCGGTGATGTCCCCTTTGATCAAGCGGACGACGCTGCGGTTGATTCGCCTACCCTCCACTACAGCCTCTGGCATGGCGCGCTCTCAATGTGAGTGTTGAGATCCATAAAAAGCCGATTCTCGGCCTGTGTTATCCGCTTTTCGGGCAATCAATTCCCTGGGTCGCCTAATGGTTCAACCTCTCCAAAACACAAAATGGCCGACTCCAAACTCACCAAAAGAGTACCACGAAACCGTGCTGGAAGCCGTCCACTAAGAGCCATCGAAACGGCCTGAGAACGGTAGGAATTCCGCCGATTTCCGGGCCCGTGTCGAGACCTGTGAGTAGCGGAGGAAGGCCTCATGAGGCAGGCTTACAAGGTGAGTCAGTAGGCGCTGTGGTCAGAGTATTCGCTGAGAACGCATTAAACCCATAAGGGCGGTTCCGCCCACAGTGCGGCGGCGGCAGGCCCTGGAGGGGATACCCCTTTGACACATCGAAATCGTACCCATAAAATAGGAGTCACGAGTCAAATTTCGCCGCAACCGTTCGATAAAACCCCGAAAGGTCTGCCTGCTATGGCTGCAGATGGATCAGGCCTTCTCACTACGGGTCAGGCGGCCAAGCTGTGCTCGGTTACGCCCGACACGGTCTTGAAGTGGATCAAGAAAGGTCGACTTCCCGGGACGCGCACCGCGGGCGGTCACTTCCGAGTTGAGCGGCGAGATCTGGAGCCGTTCATTCCCGGCTCGAGGTACGCCGGAAACGCCTCGGATCAGGTCCTAGGTCGCGTAGCTCGTGCATTGCGCTGCTGGGAGTTCCTCAAGGACCAGGGCGATGTCCGCGATGAGTGTCATCAGTGTGTGGTTTACAAGGTGGGCGCTGAGCGCTGTTTCCTCATGGCCGAGATGAAGGGGGAGATGGGACACGCCCGGCAGTTCTGCGAGAGCTCGTGCGAACCCTGCGTGTACTACCGCTGGGTCCAGGGGCTGCCCGCCAACGTTCTCGCCCTCACTGCCGACAAGCGACTGATGGAAGACCTCGATGTCGGAGATTCGCAGGGTCTCGCGCTGCGGTTTGCACGCAGTGCATATGAGGCCTCGGCGATTATTCACGATTTCCGGCCAGTTCTGGTAGCCATCGATGTGGAGTTGATTCCCGGCAGGGACACTGAGCTCCTCGACTCCCTCTCCGCCGATCCACGTATCCCAGGCCTTCGAATTGTCTTACTAGTGCCCTCAGGCACCACTTCCAGGAAGCGCAATCAATTGCTCGAGAATGAAGGAGTTGTAGCCGTTTTGGAAAAGCCACTAGGGGCCCAAGCCCTCGCGGAAATCGTCGGCCGCCTCCCGGTCGATTGCCTCCAAGCGAATACCGCTGACCTAGGGCCCCTCAATGCCGAGGAGTGAATATGGGCACGCCCCAGCCTGACCGCAGCCTGTCCGCGCTCGACAATGATGGTTTCCTCGAGACTATGTCGGAGTGGAACCCCGCGATCGCACAGGCCCTCGCCGAAAAGAACGATATCGGCCCGCTCAGCGACAAGCATTGGGCGGTTATCGAGTATGTAAAGGACTTCTTTCAGGAGCACGGAACTGGGCCGCCAGTCGTGAAGATCAGCGAGGAAACAGGTCTCAGCATGAAAGAGATCTGCGATCTTTTCCCGTGCGGAGTAGTAAGAGGCGCCTACCGCCTCGCCGGCCTTCCCCGTCCCGCCGGTTGCTTCTAGTCGCCACGGCGCTTTTCAAAGTTCAGTAAGTCTTCGTTCTCGAGCCAGGTTGCTCGCACGCTAGATGATCCCTCGCCTTGCGCCGCGGCAGGATAGCATCTGCCCCCCGGTTCGCCGTGAGCCCCGAAACCTAATAAAATGAGGACCAGACTGTCTGATTGCATCATCTTTCCAGCAGGAGATTGGAGCATGGAACCCCTGGAGATCCTCAAGAACGAGCACGGTCTGATTCGGCAGTTCCTCGAAAACCTCGAAGAAGCTCTCAAGAAGCTGGAGATTGAGCAGCGACCGCCACGGGAGTTCTTCGATCAGGCCATTCGGTTCGTCAAGATGTTTCCCGAGGGCTACCACCATCACAAGGAAGAGCTCGTGATGTTCGTGCAGGTGGCCCAGAAGCACGCCGGCGAGTTCGACGGGGAGATCGAGGCACTGCGGCACCAGCACGAGCTGGCTCGTAACTACATCAGCGAGCTCGGCCTCGCCCTCAACGGCTACGAAGAGGGTGCGCAAGTCCAGACCGACAAGGTCATCGAGAACACAGCCGCCTATGTCGCCCTCATGCGCAACCATATCCACAAGGAAGACCACAAGTTCTTTCCCATGGTTGGCGAGGCGTTGACCCCCGAGGAGATGGACGCCCTCATGGTGGAGTTCGACAAGGCATCTGAGAAGGCCGGCCCGTACGCCTTCGAAGAGGCCCACAAGATCGTCGTCGACATGGGTTCCACCTTGGTTCACATGTAGTCGTAGTCTGATTTCCTTCAGTGGCCAGGTGATCCTGGTGAGGCTCGAAGTGTATGCGGAAGTTTCCGGCTTGTAGCGCGATTGGCAGCTCTCGTTCTTTCGACTGTGCGACCGCGCCTGGCTGACGATTCTCGTCTGCTGGCGCCTGCATGAAGAGGGAGTCACCGAATGGTCGATATCGTTCTCGTATGCACGATCATCGTCGTTGCCCTGATTCTCTTCGCCTCTGAAAAGCTCCGGGTAGACCTGGTAGCGATGCTACTCATGGTCACCCTGATGGTGATCGGGATCTTTCGAGATACCTTCCCGGACCTCCACGAAGGCACCTCGGGGTTCAGCAACGAGGCCACGGTCACGATTGCCGCCATGTTCGTGCTCAGTGCCGGCCTCATGAAGACCGGGGCCATTAGTTGGATCAGTCAGAGGCTTGCCGCGCTAGGCGGCGACAGCGAAATGCGATCGTTCATCATCTTGATGGTGACGGTCGCTTTTGTTTCGGCGTTCATCAACAACGCGGCAGCGGTCGCCGTCTTCATTCCCATTACGATCAAGGCCTGCCGCCAGTTCAATATCAGCCCGTCCCGCATGCTGATGCCTCTGTCGTTCATTTCGATCATGGGCGGCACCTGCACACTCATCGGCACGTCGGCCAACATCTTGGCCAGTGCACTCACCAGGGACCTGGGGCTCCCCGAGTTCGGCATGTTCGAGCTCAGTCCTCTGGGACTGATCTTCTTCGTTGTCGGTCTCTTCTACTTGATCTTCGTCGCGCGGCGTATGCTGCCCGATCGCGCCGGAAAGGCAGACCTGAAGGAGAAGTACCGGCTGGGGAAGTACATCACTCGACTGGTGGTGAAAGACAAGTGCACCCTGGTCGGCAAGACCCCCGCCGAGGCCGACCTGGCCTCCACGTATGACGTCACCATTCTGAAGATCATCCGCGGCGACGAGGAACTCTGGACCGGCCTGCGAGATATGCCGATCCAGGCGGGCGACCAACTCCTGGTACGGGGCTCCATCGACAACATCATGGAAATGAACGCGATGGAGGGCCTCACGATCCGATCAGAGGACAAATACTCCGAGGAGTATCTCGAAGACGAAAAAGGGGTCGTGGCCGAAGCTGTCATCGCGCCTTCCGCCTCCCTCGTGGGCATGACCCTGAAAGACGCCAACTTCCGTCACAAGCACGGCGTCTTCGCATTGGCGATCCAGAGACAGGGTGAGGCCATCCGCGACAAGGTGGGGAAGGTTGTCTTGCAGGCGGGTGATACGTTGTTGCTACAGGGGCGGCCGGGATTCCTCGACACGTTTTCCGACAACCCCGACTTCCTGCTGCTGAACGAGCTCGCGGTATCGAAGCTGCGCACCGAGAAGGCGTTCCTCGCTCTCGGCATCATCGCCAGCGTGGTGCTATTGGCGGCCTTCGGGGTCATGCCCATTCTGGTGTCGGCCCTGGCGGGCGTCATGGTGATGGTCCTCACGGGCTGCATCAACGTGCAGGAGGCGTACGATGCGATCGACTGGTTCGTGATCTTCCTGCTCGCCGGCGTGATCCCGCTCGGTATTGTCATGGAGAAGACGGGCACGGCCGAGTTTCTGGCCAACGGCATCGTGGAGATGAGTGAGTCCTTGGGTCCGGTTGCGGTGATCTCGGTCTTCTACCTGGTCGCGACGATCTTCGCCGCGATCATGTCGCATAACGCGGCGATCATCCTGCTCATCCCCATCGGCGTTGCTTCCGCCCACGGCATGGAGCTCGACCCGCGACCCTTCATTATGGCTATCACGTTCGCGGCAGCCTCGTCCCTGGCTACACCCTTCGGCTATCACACGAACCTGATGGTCTACGGACCCGGTGGGTACAAGTTCGCCGACTACATGAAGATCGGCATACCACTGAACGTCATCTTGTGGGTCATCGCCTCGTTCCTCATCCCGGTCTTCTGGCCTCTTTGATGGGCTGAGACGGGAAGGTGAGAGGGGCTTGGCCTCGAGCGCCATCTCGCCCGTGCAGCCGCGGTTCGGCGAGCAGCCCGTGCTAGAGCTGGGAACCCGGCGTCCAACCGCGGGCGGCCAGGTTGTTGAGCAGATCGAGTGAGGGGGCTCGTTCCTCGTGTAGGAGCAGCAGGAGAAGATCTCCTTCCCGTGCCCAGGCCAAGGCCTTCCTGACGGCATCAAAATCGGAATCAGCGCGCTCGATCGCGTCTGAGGGCGCTCCGAGGGCGAGAAGCTCCTCTTCGATGAGTCGGGGCACCTCTCCCGGCTCCCTTCCCCGGAGCTTCTTCGGGAGCTCCTTGACGATGATACGATCGGGACCTGCCGCCCACGCGATGCGTGCCAGCTCGCGGATCTCTTCGTCGTTGCGGTCCCCCGCCTGGCCCACGGTAACGAGCCAGCGGCGGGGCGAGAAGGTGCCGACCATCTCGAGGACGGCCCGGAGCCCGTGCGGGTTATGAGCGAAATCCACGATGGCCCGAGCACCGCCGAGCTCGAACAGATTGCCCCTGCCGATGTTCTGCTCCTGCGTACTGGCAAACCCGCGCAAGCCCTCCCGGATCGCCTGGTCGGGAATCTGCATCGCGCGAGCCACAGCGATGGCGCCGAGTACGTTGTAGACGTTGTAGCGTGCCGCTCCTCCATGGGTGATCGGCACTTCATCGACGCTCACGAGAGGCTCGGCATCCGGGTCTGGGCTGAGAACAAGCCCGTTCTCGACCCGCCAGAGCTCGCCAGCCCCGGCGGCAGCACGGCCTGGGTGGACAGAGATCCAGGTGATTGGGCAAGGGGCCGTATCGGATCGCGCGGCGATCAACGGGTCGTCGGCGTTCAGGATCAGGCGAGATTCCGGCGCCAGCGCCTTCGTTACGACCATCTTGGCGTCCGCGAGCGAATCGACGTCATGAATGCCGTAGTCGCCCAGATGATCGGGCGCGACGTTCGCAACCAAGGCCACGTCCGCGTAAGTGACGGGGAGTCCGCGCCTCAGCATGCCGCCGCGGGCGATCTCCAGCACGGCCAGATCGACGCGTGGGTCGCGCAGCAGGCGGCGCGCACCCTCGGGGCCCGTATAGTCGCCCTTGAGGACGATCTCGCCATCGATCTGCACCCCGTCCGTTGAGGTGTTGCCTACGGTCATGCCTGCGGCCCGGCCGATCGCGGCCAACAACCTGACCGTAGTCGTCT
>CALAKE010000165.1 GCA_937922775.1 uncultured bacterium
ACGATAAAAACAAGAGACGCTACGACATTGTCGGGCCTCTTTGCGAAGCCGGTGATATCTTGGCCGAGGGAGTGGAGTTGCCGGAAATCGAGGCGGGCGACCTGCTTGCGGTGGGCCAGGCGGGTGCCTACGGGCATGTCATGTCCTCTGAGTACAATGCCCGCCCCCGCCCCGCACAAGTTTGGATCGAAGGCGGCAGGTGGACAGTGATCAGCGCCCGACGAACCGTTCAGCAGATGCTGGATGACGAAGAGATGACTCCCTGGCGGAGGGACTCCGAGGAATGGCGACCGGCGCCAGCAGAAGCATGAAACAGACCCTCTACTCCCAGGTCGCTGTGCCGGTGCCAGTCAAAGGGCCATTCTCCTACGAGGTTCCCGAGGCGCTTCTGCCCTTCGCGACTCCCGGTATGCGCGTGAGGGTGCCATTCGGGGGCCGTCGACTCGTCGGTACGATCGTTGCCATCTCCCCAAGCTTGCCCGATGGAGTATCGGATGCGCAGGTCCGCCCGCTCCTCGATTGCCTCGACCCACAACCTCTCCTGTCCGCCACGCACTTGGCACTGTCCGGCTGGATGGCGGAGACGACGATGTCGAGCTGGGGGGAAGCCATAAGAACCTCTCTCCCTGCCGGGCTGGAAATGGTCGGTCAGCGCCGAGTCGTCCTGACCCCGGAGGGGGCGGCCTGGGTCGAGATGGGAAGGGAGGAGGTCGTCCAGAGCTACGAACCTCCCCCCGGAGAGCTGCCTCTGGGGCCCCCGAGAGCTGCGCCCAGCGATAGGAGGCGAATGCTCGAGAGGCTCGTCGAACATGGGGGAAAGGGTCTCAAGCTTTCTGAGATCGCCAAATATCTCGAAGGCACCTCCGTATGCGCACTCGCGTACAGCCTGATGGCGGAGGGACTCGTGCGAGTCGAGGACGAGTGGTCGGACGGCATCGGGGGCCGCTGGCAGCAGGCATTGCGCCCTGCCGATGGGGTGTCGCGAGAGGCAGCGCTGGCGGCCACGTCTCGGGCGCCAGCGCAACGACGGCTTGTCTACGTGCTTTGGGATCACGACTCGGGTCTGGCCAGAACTGCCGCGATCCGAGCTGCCGATTGCACTCAGCAGGCGGTCCGCGCTCTGATAGAGAAGGGGCTCGTCGCCACGTTCCGTGTGGCGGCCGAGGACACCTCAGCGCCCGCCTGGACGGGAGATGCCGACGGTGCTGGAACCTTCGACCTAACCTCGGCACAGCTAGCGGCGCTCGAACAGATCGAGTCAGCCCTCATAGGGGGCGCCTCACGTCCATTGGTGTTGCACGGGGTCACGGGCAGTGGCAAGACCGAAGTCTACTTGCGCGCTGCCCTCGGTGTCGTCGAGAGGGGGCGCTCGGCCATTCTGATGGTTCCAGAAATCGGCCTAACACCTCTGCTGGAGCATCGCGCCCGTGCCGTTCTGGGTGACCGGGTCGTCGTGATGCACTCCGGCATGGCGAAGGGACAGCGTATCGAGTCTTGGTGGAGGGCCCGTCGCGGCAGGGTGCCCGTGGTCATCGGCCCTCGATCCGCCGTTTTCGCGCCACTGCCTGACGTCCACCTGATTGTTCTCGACGAGGAGCAGGACGGGGCCTACAAGCAGGACGAGAGCCCCAGGTATCACGGTCGCCAGGTTGCGCTGCGCCGTGCCGAGTTGGAAGGCGCTGTGGCGGTGCTGGGCTCCGCGACCCCTGCGGTCGAGACCTTTCATGGAGCACGTTCGGGCAGCTACGGGTACATCGAGCTGCCGGAGCGGGTGGCATCGCGTCCTCTGCCTGAAGTGCGGGTCGTGGACATGCGTGAGGCTTTTCAGAGCTCGGGCAGAACCTTGCTGTCAGCCGAGCTCGAGGGGGCGATCGCCGAGCGTCTGGAGCGCGGCGAGCAGTCCCTGCTGTTGCTGAATCGACGCGGCTTCGCAGCCTCACTTCTCTGCAGGGTGTGTGGCGAGCGGGTGCCCTGTCCTGACTGCGCGGTGAGCCTGACGGTGCACCGGCAGAGACGGTCACTGGTGTGCCACTACTGTGACCACCGCCAACCGGTTCCCATAGCTTGTCCGCATTGCGGCGCGGAGCAACTCCATGAGATGGGGCATGGAACACAGCAACTGCAACAATCACTCGAGGCGCTTTTCCCCGCCGCTCGCTGCCAACGATTCGACGCGGACGAGACGCGCAGGCGTGGCGCCCACGGCAGGATTCTGTCCGCCTTCTCGCGCGGTGAGCTGGACATCCTCGTTGGCACTCAGATGCTGGCAAAGGGCCACGATTTCCCCGGCGTGACTCTGGTAGGGATCGTCGGTGCCGACGACGCCCTCGGGCTTCCCGACTTCCGTGCTGCCGAGCGCACCTTCCAGTTGCTCACCCAGATGGCAGGAAGGGCTGGACGTGGTGACCTGGCGGGGACCGTGGTTCTGCAAGCTTACAAGCCGGACCACTACGCCATCCGCGCTGCAATGGCCCAGGACTACGACAGCTTCTATGCAGAGGAAATCGAGTTCCGGCGCCGCTTGGCCTATCCACCCTATGCGGCGCTGATCGCGTGCGTTTGCCGGGGCAAGAGCCTGCCGGCATTGAAGGAGGAAGCGGACTGGCTGGCGGCGGCAGTGCGCGAGGCAGGAGGGCAGGAGGTTCGGGTGTTCGGGCCTGCGTCCCCCGTGCTGGCAAGGCTGCGCGGCTTTCACCGGATGCAGGTGCTGATCAAGGGTGACTCCGGGGAGCGCGTGCGCAATGTTCTCAACGAATCGCTCGAGCGGTGTGTGGCGGCCGGCCGCATGCCGCGTGACTTGCGAATCGATGTCGATCCCCTGAACCTCATGTGATCGTTGGATCCCACCCGTAGGAGGCCTATCCCATGTTCCAGATGCCTCGAA
>CALAKE010000166.1 GCA_937922775.1 uncultured bacterium
CGCCTGCAGCCGGGATCGTCATCAAGAGCAGCACGCACGAGAGCGTCGCCCACGCCCTCGGAAAGCTGTGCCTACCAAAAACCCTCATTCGCAGAGCTCCAGCATCAATCGTGTTCGCGTACCTCGATGGCGGCGCTTCCAGGGCTCGCGGGCAGCACCTCGCCGACCACCGCACTCCAATCCACTCCGCGCGTGCGCAACGCCTCCACATAGGCGTGAGCTTCGTCCGCCGGCAAAGATACGAGCAAACCGCCGGAGGTCTGTGGATCGAACATCAAGGTCTGCCGCGGCTCATCAAAATCGCCGACGAACTCCAGAAGATCCTTCACGGACTCACGGTTCTGCGGCGTCACCACTGTGCTGAGGCCACGGGCGATCATCTCGAGGGCTTCGGGGTAGTGCGGGATGCGGTTGAACCAGAATCGAAACCGGACATTCGAGGCGACCACCATCTCACGAGAGTGCCCGGCAAGCCCAAAGCCGGTTACGTCGGTAGCGCCGTGCGCCCCATACGCGAGAGCCTCCTCGCAAGCAATGTCGTTGAGCGCCATCATCCAGCGCAGGACCTCGTCGAAGACTGCGTCCTCGATCCAGCCGCGCTTGTGGCCGCCGATCAGTACCGCCGTGCCCAGCGGTTTGGTCAATACCAGCAGATCACCGGGGCGGGCCCCCGAGTTGCGCAGCACCTGGTCGGGGTGGCAGGTACCGGTGACGGCCAGACCGAACTTGACCTCGTCGTCACGAACCGTGTGGCCGCCGACGATCAGTGCGCCCGCCTCGCGAACCTTGTCATGTGCACCTCGCAAGATTCCCTTGAGCGCCTCCACGGGCACTCCCTGATCAGGGAAGAAGGCCAGGTTCAGGGCGCCTACGGGCTTTCCACCCATGGCGTAGACGTCGCTCAGGGAGTTGGCCGCAGCGACCTGACCGAAGGCGTAGGCGTCATCGGTTACGGGGGTGATGACGTCAGCGGTCTGCACGAGGGCCAGGTCGTCATTCAACGCGATGACACCGGCGTCGTCGCTGGTCTCGATGCCGACCAGAACGCTGGGATCGGTCACGTCCGCGAGCTCATCGAGCAGATCTGCGAGGTCCACCGGACTCCGCTTTGCCGCTCAACCGCCGGACTTGGCGGCCTTCGTCAGCCGGAAGCCCTCTTCGCCAGGCATTCAAGTCTCCTCGTCGATCAGATCTTCGGGCCAGGGTGAAGCACCCGCGTTACCCATCAACATCACCTGGGCGGCTGCCGTGTCGGCCGAATGGGTGAGGCTCACGATCAACCTCCGGCCTCCCAGCGACCTCGCGATTTCGGCGACTCGCCCGGACACATGCAAGTAGGGTCTGCCCGACGGCGCGTTGCGTACCTCCACATCGCGCCAGCGAACGCCCCGACGAAGACCCGTACCGATGGCCTTGAACGTTGCCTCTTTGGCGGCGAAGCGGGCCGACAGCTCCGGCACCGGATCGCGCCTGCGCAGGCAGACCCTACGCTCGTGCTCGGTGAAGATGCGCTCGAGAAACCGGTCACCACGTCGCTGCCACGCGGCACGAAAACGGGCGAGCTCGATCAGGTCGAGGCCGAGACCGACAACTGTTTCCGGATCGGTATTCACTGATCTGCGACCATGCGCCCTTGGGTAACAGAGCCAGGGGATACAGAATGGGGGTGGCTTTTCAATCGTGAACGGCGCGACGATAGCGCCGCAATCGGCGACTATAGCACGCACATGGCACTCGAAGTCGGTCTGGTGGGGCTCCCCAACGCAGGCAAGAGCACGCTGTTCAACGCACTCACGCAGGCCGGTGCGACGGCCGCCCCGTACCCGTTCACCACGGTCGATCCCAACGTTGGCGTCGTCCCGGTGCCCGAGGCCAGACTGCAGCTCGTTGGCGATCGCACGGGGCAGGCAAGGCGTGTGTTGCCCACCCTGGAGGCCGTCGACATTGCAGGCCTGGTGAAGGGAGCCCATCGGGGCGAGGGGCTGGGCAATCAATTCCTCGCTCGCATCCGGGAGGTCGACGTCATCGCCCAGGTCGTGCGCTGCTTCGCCGACCCCGACGTGGCACACCCTGTCGGCAAGGTCGATCCCGCCGAAGACATCAGCACCGTGGATCGTGAGCTGTGCGCCAAGGACCTCGAAAGCGTGTCATCGCGCCTGGAGCGGGAGCTGCCGATCGCGAAGTCCGGCGATGCCCGTGCCCGGGAGCATGTGAAGACGCTCGAGGCTTTGGCGGAGGCGCTGAGTGGCGGCCGCGGGGCACGTACCGTGCCACGAGCGGGCGTCGATGACGTTCGTGACGAGTTGTTTCTGCTGACCGAAAAGCCAACCTTGATTGTGGCTAACGTTAGCGAGTCGGCCCTGCCCGACGGTGGCGAGGAGGTTATGCCAGTGCAAGGGATCCTCGAGCAGCGGGGGGACTCCCGCCCACTTGTTGTGGTGGCGGCACAGATCGAGTCGGAGCTTGCCGAGCTGGATCCGGAGGAGGCCGAGATGTTCAGGGACGAGCTCGGCCTCGCGACGGGGACCCTCGACCGCATCGTTCGCGCCGCATTCGACGCCCTGGATCTGGTGGTTTTCTTCACCTCTGACGGACCAGAAGCCCGCGCATGGACAACCCCGAGAGGAACTCCGATCGCCGAGGCCGTGGCGCAAATCCACACCGACTTCCAGCAGGGTTTCATCCGCGCTGAAGTACTCGCCTACACCGATCTCGAGGAGTTCGAGTCGATCGCCGAGGCCAAACATGCGGGCCGCGTGCGCACCGTTGGTCGCGAGTACCCGGTCGTGGACGGGGACCTCGTGCACGTAATGGTCTAGTCTGGATTCCTCTGTGCCCTCTGACGCGCGTTGCCTGCATCGATTCACCTGGGCTAGGGTGAGCGGCGTGGGTCGACTCGCCCGAGTACTCTGACCACCAACCAGCCATGAACTTTCTCGATCTCATCGAGCAGAAGAAGCGCGGTGTTGAGCTCTCCGAGGAACCGATCGGCTGGCTGGTCGATGCCTTCTGTGAGGGCGATATCCCCGACTATCAGATGTCGGCGTTTCTCATGGCAATAGTCTGGCGGGGATTATCGGACTCCGAGACCGTCGCGCTGACCCATGCCATGGTGCGGTCGGGTGAGCGATTCGACCTCTCGAATGTCACCGCCCCAAAAGTCGACAAACACAGCACGGGCGGTGTGGGCGACAAGATCAGCCTCGTGTTGGCGCCACTCGCGGCAGCCTGCGGTTGTGCCGTGCCTATGGTCTCCGGCCGGGGACTCGGTCACACCGGCGGGACGCTCGACAAGCTCGAGAGCATCCCCGGATTTACCACCGACCTCGACGCGACCGCCTTCAGCCGTCAGGTCGAAAGCATCGGAATCGCGATGGCGGCGCAAAGCGACGACCTGGTTCCCGCCGACCGGCATCTCTACGCGCTGCGATCGGCAACGGCGACCGTCGAGGATACCGGGCTGATCACCGCCAGTATCCTCAGCAAGAAGATCGCCGAGGGCACCGAGGCTCTCGTTCTCGATGTCAAGGTGGGCTCCGGCGCCTTCATGCCAACCCTCGAGGCGGCGCGCTCTTTGGCCAACAGGTTGTCTTCGGTCGCCCGGCTCGACGGTTTGAAATGCCGGGCGCTACTGACCGACATGGAGCAGCCGCTGGGCCGTTCTGTCGGCAACACCCTCGAGGTCGAGGAGGCATTGGATACGCTGCGGGGTGAGGGGCCGCGAGACGTGGTGGAGCTCACGCTCCGGCTGACGGTCGAGATGTTACTGCTGGCCGGCCTCGCCTCCACGACGGTCGAGGCCGAGCGACTCGCGGCCGCCAGGCTCGCCGATGGCAGCGCACTGCAGGTGTTCCGGCACATGGTGGAAGCTCAAGGCGGCGATCCCGCGGCGGTCGACAACCCGGGCATCATGGGAAGGGCCGCCGAGCAAACTTCACTCACGCCGCCACGGGCCGGCTGGGTACTGGGGATCGATGCCCGGCTCGTCGGCGAGGCAGCCGGCGATCTCGGCGCCGGTCGCCAAACCAAAGATCAAGAGATCGACCTTCAGGCCGGCGTGTTCTTGCATGCGAAGAGCGGCGACCCGGTAGAGACCGATGCGCCTTGGGTGACGCTGTATCACGATCCAGGAGCCAACGTCGAACGAGCGATCGAGAAGCTCACTGAAGCGTTGCAGATCGGCGACCAGCCGCCCTCCACCCGACCCCTGATATTGGAGCAAACCGAATGATCGGAGTTGTGGGCCTGTTGGTGCTATACGGCGTTGCCTTCCTGCTGTCCAACAACCGGCGTGCCGTGTCGTTTCGACTGGTGGCGTGGGGCATCGGTTTGCAGTTCCTTCTGGCCATCATCATCCTCAAGACCGAGCCTGGTCGCTACGTATTCGCCCAGATGGCGGTCGGTGTCGCGCGGCTGCTCGAGTTCGCAGACAAGGGCTCCGAGTTTGTGTTCGGACCGCTCGCAGTTCCGGCCAACTTCGGCCTGATCTTCGCCTTCAAGGTGCTGCCGATCATCATCTTCATTTCCTCGTTGTTTACGGTGCTCTACTACCTCGGCATCATGCAGCGCGTCGTTCTGCTGATGGCCAAGCTCATGCACCGATTCCTGGGCGTGTCCGGCTCCGAGTCGCTTGCCGCAGCGGCAAATGTCTTCATGGGTCAAACCGAGGCGCCGATCATCATCGCCCCCTACATCCCGAAGATGACCACCTCGGAGCTCATGGCACTGATGACCGGCGGAATGGCGACGGTCTCCGGCGCCGTGCTCGCCGCCTATGCCGCCTTCGGTGTGAACCCTGCGTACCTGCTCACGGCCAGCGTCATGGCGGCACCGGCATCGCTGGTTCTGGCCAAGCTGCTTATTCCCGAAACCGAGCAGTCAGTGACA
>CALAKE010000167.1 GCA_937922775.1 uncultured bacterium
GGCCGTGCTCAGACTGGGTGGGCCCGTCGCAGAGCAGGCACGGAATGTTGGCTCCGGCCCCCTCGATTCGCCGGACATCTGCACGGGTATGTCTTAAACTGACGGGGCGGAATTCATACCGGCGCTCCCGGCCGGAGAATCGGCTGGCCCGTGCGCCAATTGCCTTTGGCAGGAATGGCTCAAGGAGTAACTGCCCGATGGACATCATTGTCTGCGTGAAACGGGTGCCCGACGTCGCCGAGGCGGAGGTCGATATCGACAGCTCCGGTCGCGGCATTCAGCTCGGCACTCTCGGCTATGTCATCAACGAGTGGGACAATTTCGCCGTGGAGGCGGCTGTCAGCCTTGTCGAAGAGCATGGCGGCAAGGTGACGGCGATCACGGTCGGAGGAGAGGACGACGAGGACGTCCTACGCCGAGCCCTGGCAATGGGTGCCGATGAGGCTCTGTGCCTAACCGACCCGGCCTTCGATGGCTCTGATTCTTTCGGCATTGCCAACATTCTGAGCAAGGCCATTGCAGACATCCCCTATGACCTCGTCCTGACCGGAGCGGTCTCGGGCGACGTCGGCGGTGGTCGCGTCGGGCCGATGCTCGCCGCCATGGCGGGAATCCCTCACGTTTGCCTCGCTACCGAGCTGAGTGTCGACGCTGGCACCGCGCGCGTGCGGCACGAGGTCGAGGGCGGCCTCGAGCGCGTGGTCGAGCTCGACTTGCCCGCACTGGTCACGGTGCAAACAGGCATGAACGAGCCCCGCTACGTTTCCGTTCTCGGCATCCGGAAGGCGCGCCGGAAGCCTCTGACAGCAGCCGGCGCCGCGGAGATCGGTATCGCTCCGGATTCCGTCGGGCCTGCGGGTACACGGGTGACCGTCGAAGAGATGTTTCTGCCGCCCAAGGGAGAGGCCGCGGAGATTCTCCAGGGCGATGATGAAGACACGGTGGCCGCTCTGGTCGAACGGCTCCGCCAGCAAGGAGGAGTCTAGCCATGCGCAAGATACTGGTGCTGGTGGAGCATTCCGGCGGCGTGGTCGATGACAGTGCCTACGAGCTCGCGGCTGCCGCGCGTAATCTGGGTGAGGCGGGCGGAGACGTGAGCGTTGGTGGTGTGGTTCTCGGCAACGACGTTACCGACTTGGCCGCGGGGCTAGGAGCCTGGTTCGAAAACGTCTACGTCTTCGACAGTCCGCGGCTGCAGGTGCCCGACGGCGTGGCCGGGGCCGAGCTCCTCGCTGGTCTGATCGAGCAGGAGCAACCGTTCGCGACCTTGATCCCGCACACGAACACGGGCATGGATCTCGCCCCTGCGCTGGCGGTGAGGGCGGGATCGCCGCTGTTCGCCGACTGCATCGCCCTGGAGACGACGCCGGACGGGCTGTCCGGAGTGCGCACCCGCTATGGCGGCAAAGTGCACGCCCGCATCAGCGCCACCGGCGACGGTGGTTTCATGGCCACCATGCGTCCCGGCTCGTTCGATACCGGCGAGGCGCCGGGGAGCGATGGTGCCCTGCACACCATGGAAGTCCCCGGAGATTTGGCTCCGCAACGCCGTTTTGTCGAGACGGTTGCCCCCGAACCGGGCGCCGTCGATATCAGCCAGGCGGAGGTTCTGGTTGCAGTCGGGCGCGGTATCGATGAGGAGGAGCACCTCGAGATCATTCGCTCGCTGGCCGACGTCATGGGGGCTGACATCGCCTGTACACGCCCAGTCGTCGACAAAGGCTGGCTCTCGAAGAGCTACCAGATCGGCACTTCGGGTGTATCGGTCAAGCCGAAGGTCTACATCGCCATCGGCATCAGCGGCTCGTACCAGCACATCGGCGGCATCAAGGGAGCACCCTATATCGCGGCAATCAACAAAGATCCTGCGGCCCCCATTTTCGGGGTTGCGGACGTCGGCATCGTGGGCGATTTGTTCGACATCGTTCCACTTCTCGAACAGCAGATTCGCGAAGTAAAGGGAGTCGGATAAGGGAGGCATTACGATGGACTTCCATCTCACCAAGGAGCAGCAGGACATTCAGCAGGCGGCGCGCGAGTTCGCCGCGGGTGAATTCGACAAGGAGCTCGCTCTGGAGCTCGATGAGAAGCATGAGTTTCCCACGGATATCTGGCAGAAGGCCTGCCAGGAGGGCTTCGTCGGCCTGCATTTCCCCGAGGAATACGGCGGCGCCGAGTACGGAGTTGTCGAAAACGTTCTCGTGGTGGAGGAATTCTGCCGCAGAGACTCGGGCATCGGCGCGGCGCTCATGTTGGCCGATTTCGCCTCCGAGAACGTCCTGCGCTTCGGAACCGACGAGCAGAAGGAGAAGTATTTGCCCCCGGTCGCGGCCGGAGAGGCCATCTCGGCGGGCGCCATCACCGAGCCGGATCACGGCAGCGACATCACCAGCATGAACACGACCGCCGTGCGCGAAGGCGACGAATGGGTGATCAACGGCGTCAAGACCTTCATCACCAACGCCGGTCTGTGCAAGTACTACGTAGTGATCTGTCAGACCGACCCCGAAGCCGGCCACCGTGGACAGTCGATGATCCTTGTCGACGCCGACGCCGAAGGCATCGAGGTCGCCGATGTCGGCAACAAGATGGGCATCCGTATGACCGCCACCGGCGAGGTCAGCTACAAGGACGTCCGCGTGCCCGCGAGCAACCTCCTGGGTACGGAGGGCAAGGGTTTCTATCAGATCTTGGAGTTCTTCGACGAAAGCCGCATCGAGACGGCCGCCCAGGGGCTGGGAACGGCGCAGGGTGCCTTCGATCGCGCCCTCGAGTACGTCAAGGGCCGTGAGCAGTTCGGCAAGAAGATCGCCCAGTTCCAGGCGACGCAGCACAAGATTGCCGACATGGCGACCAAGATCGAGCTCGCGCGGCTGATCACGTACAAGGCTGCCTGGAACTTCGACCAGGGCCGCATCGATCCGACTCTGACCTCGATGGCCAAATTCTACGCCGGGCGCACGGCCGTAGAGGTCGCCGACGAAGCGATTCAGATGCTCGGCGGATACGGCTACATCACCGAGTTCGAGGTCGAGCGTTTCTACCGCGACGCCAAGATCTGCGAGATCTACGAGGGCACCAGGGAGATCCAGAAACACACGATCGCCAACGCCATCATCGGCAAGCTGAAGTAGTACTGGCAGGCAGGTTGCGGCAGGCTGCGATTGAGTGTGCGCTCCGGCGCGGACACGACCGCGGTGTGATCAGACAACGCGGAGGCCCAGGTGCCTCCCCATCGGGTCGAAGTCTCGATCGGAGTGCAGCAGTCCGTGATCGTTCTGAAGGCAGAAGCTCGCGATCATCACGTCGATCGTCTTGTGTGGGGTGACCCCCCTCTTGCGCAGTCGCCGGTAGTTGCGAGCCGATAGAAGGGCGACTTCTCGTCCAAGCATGGGTTGGTACTCGAGTCGCTCGAGAAGCCGGCGCACGCGCCGAAAGTCCCCGTCTTCTCGGATAGGACGGCCACGTTGGCGAGCCTCACCACGCGGAACGTTGCCCCCTCCGGGCGCCCGCCCGATCGCGGGATCAGCGAAGCGGCGTTCGCCGTAGCTCTTTGGCCT
>CALAKE010000168.1 GCA_937922775.1 uncultured bacterium
CGAATCGAACCTCCACGTTGACCTGCAGTGCGTTCGTCCGATAGCTACCTCAGTCATTCGCCCGAAGGGGCTAAAGCTCACGCTCGCCGCCGCCCTTCAACCTAATGAAGCAGAGAGTTGCCGCCAGCGATGCGGCAACGATCGTCAAGACGTAGAGCGCGACGCCTAGCCAGTCGCCTGGAAGCCTCGTCGTATAGCGGAGCAATGCCGCGAACTGCGTGGCCGCCACGGTTACCCAGAGACCGGAGATGAAGACCATTCTCTTCGGTTCGCTCATACCCATTTGTTATCTCCTGCGGAGTCTCTGGGAAGCAATGCCGGAGTTGGATATATCTACTAGATTATAGTATATATTGGCGCTGGGCGAATTCGGAGCTGCGGGGAAATGACGAGCGAGGTCATTTCCAAAGCCGCGAAAATCATGGGCGTAGCGTCATGTCAGACGATCAATACCCGCCGGACGACGGTTGGACGTGGCTGTATCGCGCATATGACCGTCTCATTGCGCCTCATGACTGGTTGCGGCGGCCTCTCTGCGCCTACCTTGATCCGAAGCCGTTCGAGAAGGCCGAGAGTGGGAAAATCTACAGGCTGCTCGGGGTAGACCGATTCGGAAAGATCATTCCGACAGGCGGCGTGGCCATCAGACGTCTCATGGGGGTGCGCATGGCTCCATACACTCTTACCGGCACCTCCTTGCGTGCGGCGCGCCACTTCCGCTATCGGACCTGCGTGTTCGAGATGGCGCACCTCCCTTTCTTCCTGACCCTGCTGGCGTTGTCGATCTACCGGTGGGCGCAGGGCGATTACCGCATGGCCCTAGAGGACGCCGCGATCAATCTGGTCGTGAATCTCTACCCAATCCTGCACCACCGGCACACGCGTGTTCGCATCGACTCACTGCTCGCGAGGTCTCGCCGTCTAGCAGGCAGGACTCCTCCCTCGCAACTCGTGCGCAGCTCTGCGTGAAACTGCGCAACGCTTCGGTCCCTGCCGCTCACATTTCTTCCGCCTAGGCAGAAAAAGGGGATGATCGGCACTGCTGGTGGCGCTAGTCTGCCAACATGCACCCGCTGCGGTGAATGGGAAACGGGGGGAACGTACCCTGTGTTCTTGCGTCGTGCGAGAACCCGCCGGGACGGGATCTAGGGAAACGACTGGCTAGTAGATGGCACCACTTCGTGAACGCTGCAATCTGTTCAAGAAGTCCCTGCGCGTGGCGCCGCGTCCGTACATCCCGGACACTTGGGACGTCCCTCTCGATCACCCCTCGTCTCGACGTTTCTACGTCCATAAGGAATCCGGGCGGACTTCCTGGCGGGACGAGGGGCCGGGCTGGGAGCTGGAGCGTACGCTCAAGCTCTGGCACTCCCGCCAGGCGTTGCGCGTTTGGGTCGGTCGTCGCCTGATTCTCGAGCTCGGCCACGAGGAGGCCCAGCGTCGGATTCATGAGCTGCAAGCGAGGCTGACTCGCGAGATCCCTGGCCCTAACGCCTACCTCGATCTGCTCGTGTCGATCGCCTACGAAGTCGTGACGCTGCAAAGACGCGCTGAGCGATGGCAGCGGCTCCGGGTAGAAATCCAGAAGAAGGCCGAACGCGACACGAACTGGTGGGGTACGGTTGCGGCTTCCCTGGGCAGTTGGGGTGAGGCCGGGGCCGATGCCGCCCAGGCCATCGCCGCCTCGGTCGACTCGTTGGTAGCGAGCCTCGGCGCCGCCAGCGAGATCTGGTCAGAAGGCGGGAACGAGGGAGCGCTCTCCGACGCGCAGAAGTCGTTTCTGGGCAGCGGTCGCGCCTCTTGGAATTGGATGGACTACCAGACCCTGCCGCGCAAGCTGAAGTCGCCCGACATCAACTGGATCGTGGCTCAGGCGATTGTCCGCTATCGCGACAGTCATCCCGATCACAGCCCCGAGGTCGCTGTGCGCCGCGTATCCCGGTACCTGGAAATCCTCGGCTGCTCTCTGCGAAGCGAATCTTCAGAAACCGAAAAGACTGTGCGCACAGCCGAGGTAGGCCACCCGAACCACGCCGCTCTAGGAGGCGTTGAGCAGGGAGGCGACGGAGTCGATCACTGCGTCGGGTGAGACTGAACCTTCCAGATCCGAGTCGCGGTACTTGCCGGTGCGTACCTGAATTCCGATGAGACCGACCTTCATGGCCGCCTCGACGTCGGTGAGGATATCGTCGCCGACCATGACGATCTGTCCCGCCGGCAATCCGATGTCGGCAATCACGGCCTCGAAGATCGCCGGATCGGGCTTGCCGAATATCAGTGCGTCCTTGCGGGTGGCGTACTCCAGTGCGGTGATGAAGGGCCCCGCGTCGAGCTGCAGGTCGTCCCCCATCTTCCAGTACCGAGTCCGGCCAAGGCCGATCAGCTCGGCACCGACTTCGTGGATCAGGCGGAATGCCTCGTTCATCAGATCGTAGGTCCACTCACGGCCGAGATCACCCACCACCACGGCATCGGGTAGCTCGCTCCTCGGGCTGACTCCTTCGAAGTCCGGTAGGGCGCCTTCGCGCACGAGAAGACGGGCGCCGGCGCCGCGCCGCCGAAGGTACTCCCCGGCGGCTCGGGACGGGCAAAAAACCTCCTCTGGGACGGCGTCGAAGCCGGATCGGACCAGGTCCTTGGCCAGATGGTCGCGACCACGCGAGGTCGTATTGGTCAAAAAGCGGACAGGTACCCCCGCCTCTTTGAATGCAGCTACCACCCGAGCAGCTCCAGCGACTGGACGATCGTTCTCGGTCAGCACACCGTCGATATCGAAGATGATGGCCTGGATACCGACACCGTCCCGCGCTTCTGTCACATCAACCATTGAGGTCACCGTTGCCTTCGGAACCGGCACTGAGATCGAGCCAGGTCCTTTTTGGGGGCCCTTGTCTCACAGTCCCGCTCGCCAGGCCCGCCACATTTCGACCGCGGCCTGCTAGTGTAACTCTCGGGAGACCGCATCCCCGAAGACCAATCATGGACTGAAGTGATCTCCAGCAACATCAACCTTGGCAATTAGTTCCATATCTACTGTTCTCAGCTATTGCAGGTCGACAAGGACGGCCGATACACACAGTGTGCCCGGCCGGGGAGGATAGCAGCCGTGTCTAGCGATGCCGAAGGCCGCTTCACCGTCGAGCTGGAGCAGCAAGAAGGCTTCGAGTTTCTGGTGCGTTTCGACCTCGACGATGTCCCTGATCTTCTCGTCGACGAGCCCGAGCCTCTTGGCCACGGCCGTGGCCCCAATCCCTCCCGCCTGCTGGCCGCTGGCGTAGCGAACTGTCTGAGCGCCAGCCTGCTGTTCTGCCTGCAGAAGTCGAAGGTGGAAGGAGCGAGAGTGCGCAGCACTGTTTCCGGGCAGCTCGTGCGCAACGATCGCAAGCGGCTGCGCATCGGAGATCTCGACGTGCAGATCCATCTGCAGGGCATCGGGATTGAGGACGAGGCCAGGTTGGAGCGTTGTTTGGGCCTATTCGAAGACTATTGCGTGGTGACGGCGAGCGTGAAGGAAGGCATCGCGGTGAACGTGGAGGTGGTGCGCGACTAACCCCGCCCTCTCGACAGGACGTGGTTGCCCGCGTGCGGCAACTCCCACCGCCTCGAGCCGGTGAAACATCCTCAGCGCGCCCTGCGTCAGATGACTAGACAGGAGCAGAGGGGGGAGCTGCGCCGAAACGCCACTTTCGCCGGGATCGCGCCAATGGAATCTCTGCTGCAAGACATCAAATTCGGGGTGAAGCTGCTGTGGAAGGACAAGGGCTTCGCCGTTACCGCCATCGCCACTCTGGCACTCTGCATCGGCGCCAACGCGGCCATCTTCAGCGTCATCAACTCGGTGATCCTGCGGCCGCTACCCGTGCCCGAGTCGGAGCGCCTCCTCATCGGCTACAACAGCTATCCGAACGCTGGCGTACAGCGCGCCTCCAACGGTGTGCCCGATTATTACGATCGCCTCCGCGACCTCGACGACGTCCTCGAAGAACAGGCCATGTTCAACAACTCCGGCCTGACGATCGGTGAGGAAGGGGAGGTGCGGCGTGCCCGGGGTCTGAACGTCACACCTTCCTTCTTCAGATTGATGCGGGTGGAGCCGATTCTTGGGCGCATCTTCTCGGAAGAGGAGGGTGAACCTGGCAATGAGCAAAAGGTCGTGCTCAGCTTCGCCTTGTGGCAACAACTTTACGGTGGTGACGAGAGCGTTCTCGGGCGGGACCTCCGCATCTACAGTCGTCCCTACACGATCGTCGGTGTGATGCCGCCGACATTCGAGGGCCTGGACCCAGACACCGACCTGTGGCGCCCCCTTGCCTTTACGGAGGAGCAGAAGAGCGACGGGAGTCGGCACAGCAATAGCTGGGAGTACATCGGACGGCTGCGCCCAGACGCCACGCTCGAGCAAGTGCAGGCACAGATGGATGGCATTGTCGCCGCCAATCTGGAGCGGCTCCCTGAATGGCAGGAGGTTCTCGCGAACGCCGGCTATCACGTGCAGGTTCACAACCTGCAGGAGTATCTGACGCGCGACATTCGTCCCATGCTCTACCTCCTCTGGGGAGGGGTCCTCTTCGTTCTCCTGATCGGCGCCGTGAACATCGCCAATCTGGTGCTGGCGCGCTCGAGCGTGCGGATGAAGGAGCTGGCGACACGATTCTCCCTGGGAGCGGGCCGCTGGCGCGTGTCGCGACAGCTCCTGACCGAGAGCATCCTCCTGACGCTCTTCGGCAGCGTCTTCGGAATGTTGTTCGGCTACTGGGGGCTCAGCGCATTGAGGAGCCTCGGGCTCGAGGAGTTACCGCGCGGCCATGAGGTATCCATGGACGGGTTTGTCCTCACCTTCATTCTCTGCTTGGCCGTTGTCGTAGGGATCTTGATCAGCTTGATTCCCATGCTGCAGGTTGTCAGGGTCAACATGAGCTCGGTCTTCAGGGAGGAAGGACGCACAGGAACCAGCAGCAAAGGGGCCCGTCTCGTTCGCAGCAGCTTGGTGGTCGTGCAGGTCAGCCTGGCCTTTGTGCTGCTGATCGGCGCCGGCTTGCTGCTGGCCAGCTTCCGCCAAGTGATGTCGATAGATCCCGGTTTCCGGGACCCCGAGCAGGTTCTTACCGGTGGGGTGGCGCTGCCGAGCGCGCGCTACGAGGACGGCGCTGCCCTCCGGGCGTTCATGAACGAGGCTCTGGATCGCATACGTGCCCTGCCCGGTGTCGTCGAGGCCGGCGCGACCAGCACGATTCCCTTTGGTGGCAACAACAGCGACAGCGTCATCCTCGCTGAAGGTTACGAGATGGAAGCTGGGGAATCTCTGGTATCCCCCAGCCGAGTCATCGTGACGCCCGGTTACTTTGAGGCCATGGGAGTCGAGCTGATCGAGGGCCGGTTCTACGATGCGACTGATACGAGCGACTCGGCGCCTGTGATCATGGTCGACGACCGGCTGGCTCAGAAGTTCTGGCCCGGCGAGAGTGCGATTGGCAAGAGGATGTATCGACCCACCAACATCGAGGACGTTGCCGCGATTACCGAGGAGACGGTGTTCCTGAACGTTGTCGGGGTGGTCCGGAGCATGAAATTGCGAGCCCTCGTCGACTCGGACGAACGTGTGGGGACTTATTTCTTCCCCTACGAGCAGAGTTCGACCTCGGGGCCGACCTTCGCCATCAAAGCGGCAGTCGATCCGAACAGCTTGATCGGCGCCGTGCGCGCCGAGATCACCGAGATGGATCCCGAGATGCCGTTCATCCTGCCCCAGACCATGCAGGTGCGCATGACGGAGTCTCTTGCGTCCCGTCGATCGCCGATGGTGCTAGCCATGATTTTCGGTGGCGTTGCGCTGTTCCTGGCCGCCGTGGGCATTTATGGCGTGCTCGCATACATGGTGGCGCAGCGCACCAAGGAAATCGGCATTCGCGTGGCTCTCGGCAGCGGGGCCGATGAGATCTTCAAGCTCATCTTGAGAGAGGGCTTGATCATTCTGGTCATCGGCTTCGGGCTCGGGATCGCCCTCACCTTCGCGATGCGCCGGGTTGTAGAGAGCCAACTCTACGAGGTTCAGCCGATGGACCCCGCGGTGCTGGTCTCCGTGGCCACCGTGCTCGGCTTGGTTGCCCTAGTGGCCTGCCTGGTTCCTGCCCGCCGCGCATCAAGGGTTGATCCGATCGTCGCTTTGCGTCAGGAATAGGGGCATGAAGAAATGCCCACTCTGCGCTGAGTACATCCAGGACGATGCTGTCAAGTGCCGCTACTGCGGCGAGTTCCTCGATGGGCGCGCGCCGGCAGGCGATGGGATGCCAGGCAGCGGACCTCGTGTCGCCGGAGCCTATTTCGGCTACGAGTACCGTTCGGAGACGGAAATCCTGGGCATCCCGCTGGTCCACATCACGAGGGGCTTGAATCCCAGAACCGGGGCACCTCAAGTTGCCCGGGGCATCATTGCCATCGGTGATATCTCCATCGGTGTTCTCTCTCTGGGTGGGCTCAGCCTGGGAGGAATCTCTCTGGGTGGGATCAGCGTTGGCGCTGTCGCCCTCGGCGGGATCGCGCTCGGCGGCATGGCGATCGCTCTCTACTTCGCCGCCGGTGGGATGGCGATCGCCGGCAGCTACGCACTTGGTGGTATGGGCATCGCGCCGCACGTCATCGACTCGCGTGGTGTCGACCCAGAAATGATCGAGTGGATCGAGCGCTGGTGGCCCGGGATCAGAGAATCCCTGCCCGGCCTGGGCAGCGAAGGAAGATAGCCTCGAGGTTTCTCGGCCAGCCAAATCGCCGACTGCCATCCGCTTCCTCCCCTGCCGGCCTCCCGTGGAACGCCATCGGCGCCCTGCTAGACTACCCGCGTCTTCAGGCCGAGGAGCACCGGCTTGCCCCCGCGGCGAGTCGGGCCATGTACTGTGACCTCTCGCTCCCGAATGCCTGGAGGTCACCCAGTTCTCTTGAATCTTCTCGGAGGAAACGAGTATGGCGCAGGATGGAGTGACTCGCTACGTTCGGTACGCTCACCAGGGTCGGCGACCATACGGCATTCTCGAGCAGGACACCATCAAGGAGTTGGACGGCGACCTGTTTGGATCGCCTGCGGAAACGGGCGCCACCGTCGCCCTTTCTGACGTACGCCTTCTAGCGCCCGTTGAGCCGTCCAAGGTCATCGCCATCGGGCTGAACTACCGCACCCATGTGGAGGAGGGCGGGCGCGATATCCCCGAGCACCCGATGATCTTCGTCCGCTGGAACGACTCGCAGGTCGGCCACGACCAGCCGCTGGTGCGGCCCAAGGCGTCGCACATCTTCGAC
>CALAKE010000169.1 GCA_937922775.1 uncultured bacterium
GCCCACGAGAACCCCCACAACGCCCGTGTGTGCGACGCCGGTTTGCACCTCGATGCCCAGCGACCGCAGATGGTCAGCGACCAATGCGGCCGTCTCGAGCTCGCGATTGCCGAGCTCTGGATTCTGGTGGATTTTGTGCCGTAACTCGATAATGATTGGACTGAGTTTTTCGACAGCAGCGGCGATGCGAGCGTCACGGTTCTCTTGAGCCTCGATGCTGATGGCGGCGTGTGGTTCCGGCACGGGTGGAGCGATGGGGCCAGGGTGGCCATCCTCCCAGTAGGGGGAGGCTCCGAGAGTCAGAAGGAGCAACAGCAGGCACCCCGTTGTCCGTCGAGTAGAAAGCATCATTCACCGACCTTTTCGTTGAGTTCGCCACCGTAGCAGCATGTAACTGCGGAGCGCATCTCTCGGAGCCATGAGCGAGCCCCTTAAGAGCGAATCCTCTGACGCGCAGCACGGCCGCATCGTCAGGATGGCCCTGGGATTGGCCCTCCTCACGGTCGTCGCGTACCTCCTGCCGGTTTCACCGGCCAACCGTATTCTGACGGTATTCAAGGATTTCCTCTACCTGGCCGCGTTCCTGCTGCCTCTGGCGCCCCTCTACAGAGCCCGCCAGGTCAGCGATGGGAGCGAGAGGGTTGCCTGGACCCTGTTGTTTGCGGCCACCGTCATGGGCCTGCTCGGCCAGATCACCTGGATCATCGAACAACTCGCCTTCGGGCACCCTGTTGACGAGGTCTTCGTCGGGATGGCCCAGGTCGGGTTCAGTGCCTGGATCGCATTGATGTCAGCGGCGCTGGCACTCGAGGTTTCCTCGGGGGGTCGTCCGGGTGTGCGCGCCGAGCTCGTCATCGACCTGATGCTGATCGGCACCATAGGCCTCACGTTGACCTGGGAGATCATCCGTCTTCTTCCCCTGGTTCCCGCGACAGTCCAGCCGGTCGACCTCGTGATCGGCACCGCGAACGTCGTCGTGTCGCTCGCCCTCGGTGTGGCGGCCCTTGGTGTGTTGATGTCACCCGGAGCGATGGGCGGAGGCTCATCGCGACTGCTCATGGTTCTGGGTTCGTTTGCGGCGGCTGTGGCACGGATGGTCTTCGCCTACGAGTTGGTTTTCGGAGCACACACGCGCTGGCTGGAGCCGGTATGGGTCTTCTCACTGCTCATCATTGCCGCGGCGGGCGCTGAGCGCGGCGCCATGATGATGACCCCCAAGGCACGCTTTCCTTCGACAGCGCGATGGAGCCCGCTGCGGCCTCTCATCGTACCGATCATCATCGCGTACGGACTTTCGCTGCTCCTGCGGGAGTTGCTGGGCAGCGGCTACAGCGGCGGCAGCGAATGGCTGGCCTGGGGACTGCTGGTTTTGCTGATCGTTGCGCGAGTGACGATTGCCGTCCTCGGTTCTGAACGGCAAGCACATGAGGTGTCGACCTGGGAACATCGCTACGAGACCGTCGTGGAAGCCCTCGGGGAGGTGGTTTACGAGTGGGATCCGAGAACCGGCAAGCTGAAGCGCAGCGGGAACATCGACAAGATCTTCGGGGATGCACAGGACTCGATGAGGGAGGCCAGTACCACACAGATCCTCGGACTCATGCATCCGGAAGATAGAGAGAAGAGCGAGAAAGGCCTGAAAGAAGCGGTCGAGCGCGGTGGCTGGTTCGAACAGGACTATCGCATCCGTCAGGCTGACGGATCCTGGCGCCTGATCCACGACCGTGGCTTTTGCGAGCACGACGAAAGTGGCCAGGCGGTCCGTGTGATGGGCATCATGAGCGATGTCACCGAGGCTCGAGAGAGCGAGGAACGGCTGCAGCGCGCAGAACGGCTGGCTGCCCTCGGCGGCCTGGCCGCCGGTGCCGCCCACGAGATCAACAACCCCCTCGCTGCGATCGCTCTTGCGACACAGGTGATGCAGGAAGACGATCAGCTCACCGACGAGATTCGTGAAGACGTACGTATCATCGAGCGCCAGGCATCGCGCGCCGGGGAGGTCATCGACCGCATGCTCGTGTTCGCCCGCCGGAAGGAGGGGAAACGCAAGGAGGTCGACCTCAACGCCCTTGTGCGGGATGCCCTACGCAGTCGCCAGTACATGCAGGAAACGCATGGCATCAAGCTCGATGCCGCCTTCTCGGACAGCCTGCCTCTGGTTTGGATTGATGCCGGGCAGATCGAGCGAGCCTTGCTGAATCTCGTGATCAATGCCGAGAGAGCGCTCGACGAAGTACCGGAAGGAGAGCGGCTGCTCACCATCGTGACGCGGCCGAGCAACATCGGCGCGGCCGTCGAAATCTCCGACAACGGACCGGGAATTCCCTTGGACGTGCTGCCGAAAATCTTCGATCCTTTCTTCACGACTCGTGAAGTAGGTGAAGGAACTGGCCTCGGGCTCAGCATGAGCTACAGCATTGCCCAATCGCACGATGGCGATTTGCGGGTCGAGCCACGTCCCGACGTGGGTACGACTTTCGTGCTCGATCTGCCGCGTGTCGGAGTCAACGCTTCCTCTCCAGCGGCCGATATGAGCGCGGGGCTGGAAACGCCTGCCGGGAGCGCCGAATGTGACGGTCCCGATGCCGCGCCGCGTGCGGCGTTGCGAATTCTGGTCGTGGACGACGAGCAGTCCGTGCGCGTGCTCGCCCGACGCTTCTTGGTCCAGAAAGGACATCATGTCGACGAGGCGGAGAGCGGCGAAGCAGCGCTACACATGATCGAGGAACGCAACTATGACAGGGTGATCGTCGATCTTCGCATGCCTGACTTGTCTGGCGAGGGGCTCTACGAGTGGTTGAAAGAGAATCGCCCGGCACTCGCCGACCGTGTCATCGTGATCTCGGGTGACAGCGCTAATCCCGAGACGGCGCAGATACTAGCGCGCATGGGCAAACCGTTCCTGCTCAAGCCGTTCGACCTGGACGAGCTACTCCGCATCGTTGATGGCTCTGCGGAAGACGGCGAAGGCTAGCAGAGTCCCCGCCTTGTTCCGTGCAGAGTGTCGGGCGCGCCCTCGCGGCCCTTGCAGCCGCTCGAATCACGATCCGTTGAGAAGTTCGGACCGGCATCGCGGGTAGTCGATGTAATGAGCCGTTTCATCGGCAATCTCCTGCCCACAGAGCTGCTCCACCACGTAGAAGGCCATATCGATTCCTGCCGCCACTCCCGCAGAGCTGACGATGCCGTCATCGACGAACCGGGCATTTCTCTCGACCGTAACGCCGACATCCAATGACTCGAGCCGATCCAACGCAGACCAATGCGTCGTTGCACGTCGACCATCGAGCAGACCGGCCTTGGCCAGCAACAGCGAGCCGGTACACACGGATGTCGTAAGACGAGAAGAGCTCGCCACCTTGCGAATCCA
>CALAKE010000170.1 GCA_937922775.1 uncultured bacterium
GATCGCGTCGATCCGTCGGTCTACAGGCCGCACCGGGCCACGCTCGGACGCGGCGAGTCGGCATCGGTTGCCATCATCGGGTCAGGACCGGCGGGATTGTCCGCGGCCCACTATCTCTCGGTGGCGGGCCACGCGGTGACCGTGTTCGAGGCGGCCGACCGGCCGGGCGGCATGCTGATCGCCGGCGTTCCGGCCTATCGTCTGCCTCGGGAGACGATTGAGCGGGAAATCGCAGCGCTGCTCGACGACAACATCGAGGTGGAGTGCAACACCGCTCTCGGTCGCGACATCACCATCGACGACATGTTCGATCGGGGATTCAAGGCGGTGTTCCTGGCCATGGGCGCGCACAAGAGCCGTCCCTTGGGCGGGTCGGGCGAAGATGCGGCGGGCGTGTATGCGGGCCTCGATTTCCTCAAGGCATTCAATGTGCACGGTCAGCAGCTGGCCAGGGGGCGCGTCGGGATCATCGGCGGCGGCGAGAGCGCCATCGACGCCGCCGGCGTAGCGATCCGCCAGGAGGGCGTCGAGAGCGCCGCCATCTATTACCGGCGCACGCGTGTCGAGATGCCTGCCCACACGCCGAGCGTGAACGCCGCGCTCGAGGAGGGCGTCACGCTTGAGACGCTCATCACCCCCGTCCGGATCCTGGTCGAGGACGGGCGGGTGGCAGGCGTCGAGTTCGTGAAGAACCGGCTCGGTGATTTCGACTCGAGCGGGCGGCGGAGACCGGAGCCAATACCCGGCAGCGAGCACGTCGTTCCGCTCGACACGCTCATCGTCTCCATCAGCGAGGAGCCCGGCGTGGATTACCTGGCCGACATGGGTGTTGAGCTGACGCGAGGGCAGACCGTTCGCAGCGGCGAGCGCACGCTCGAGACGAGCCGCCCGGGCGTCTTCGCCGGCGGTGACGTGGTAACGGGTCCCAATACGGTCGTCGACGCGATCGCTGACGGGAAGCGGGCGGCCGTCGTAGTCGGTCGGTGGCTGCGGGGCGAGGACCTCGATCAGCCCCTACCGCCTCAAGTGCCGGCGGTGTTCGTGGAGCCGGCGTTCCTTGACGAAGAGGAAGTCGTCGACGCTCGACGAGCGGAGCCGCCCAAGATGAGGCCAGAGGCTCGCATCCAGAGCTTCGAGGAGGTGGAAGGCCCGCTTTCGGTCGAGGACGCCACGAGAGAAGCGCGCCGATGCCTGCGGTGTGACTTGGAATTCACCCGGCCGGCTGAACCCGAAACCTCGGTTCCGCTGACCGTAGGAGCGACGGCATGATCAGCCTGATGATCAACGGGCTGCACGTCTCGGTGCCCGAGGGCACGACTGTCCTGGAGGCGGCCAGGTGGATCGGGCTCGAAACGCCGACCCTGTGCTTCATGGAAGGCCTGTCGCCCTACGGAGCCTGTCGTCTGTGCGTGGTCGAGATCGGGGAAGGCGACCGAGCCAAGCTGGTCAGTGCTTGCACCTACCCCGCCCAGGAAGGGCTGAACGTGCGAACCTCTTCGCCACGCGTCATGCGGGCACGCAAGATGACGCTGGAACTGCTCCTGGCATCCTGCCCGCAGTCGAAGGTGATCCAGGATCTGGCGGCCGCCCACGACATTCGCCGCCAGCGATTTCGGCAGGAGCACGAGGACTGCATCTACTGCGGGCTGTGCGTGCGAATGTGCGAAGAGCAGATGATGGCAGGGGCCATCGGCTTTCGCGGTCGGGGCCACGACCGCAGCATCGGTACGCCCTTTGACATCAAGTCCGATGTCTGCCGTCTGTGTGGCGGCTGCCTCTATGTCTGTCCAGTCTGTCAATTGCGGTGCACCTACACGGAGCCGGAAAGACCGATTTGCGGAGCATGCACGAACGTGTTTCCGCCCTCCACCGACTGAGAGGAGCCTATCTCGCTCACGTTGTGAACGGCGGCGGGCTCTTGGGCAACGATCAGAAACGAACAAAGGAAGCCACCCGATGTTGGAGCCAATCTCAAAAATGAACGCATCTGCGGCCACGCTGACCAAGAACCGAACCGAGGGGTCCATCACGCCCGCCTCAGGGATGTGCGTGACGTGTGTGGACGGCTGCATTGGCATGTGCGAGATCGGCAAATCCGCCGTTCGTGGGCACGAGGTGATCTACCCTCAGCCATTCGGCGTCATCACCAGCGCGTCGGAAAAGGCGTACCCGGTGGACTACTCGCACTTCAACATCATGGGGACGGCAGTGGGCGCACACGGCATCGAGGCCGACAGCGACAAGGCCGTCTTCCCCGCCGTGAACCTGGAAGTCAGGTTCGGTCACGACGACGGCATCAAGTTCCGTCTGCCCTGGATCATCCCCGGCATCGGCTCCACAAACATCGCCAAGAATAACTGGGAAGGGCTGGCCATCGGGTCCGCCATCGCCGGGACCGGCTTGACCATCGGCGAGAACGTCGTCGGCATGGACCCGGAAGCGGTCATCAAGAACGGGCGCGTCGTCGACACCGTGGAGCTCAAACGGCGCGTGAGGCTCTACCAGGATCACCAGCGTGACGGGTACGGGGCCATCATCTGCCAGGCAAACATCGAAGACACGCGCCTGGGCGTGCAGGAATACGCCATCGAAAAGCTCGGCGTCGAGTGGTTGGAGCTGAAGTGGGGCCAAGGTGCCAAGAACATTGGCGGTGAGGTCAAGATCACCAGTCTCGAGAAGGCCCAGATGCTCCACGAGCGCGGCTACGTCGTCCTGCCCGACCCGACGGACCCGCACGTGATCCGAGCCTTCGAGCGAGGTTCCTTCCGCGAGTTCGAGCGGCACTCGCGGATCGGCATGGTTGACGAGGAGTCCTTTGCCTCGCGGGTGGAGGAGTTGCGGCAGGCGGGGGCAAAGTACATCTCCCTCAAGACCGGCGCGTACCGGCCCGCCGACCTCGCCCGTGCCGTGCTGTTCGCCACGAAATACGAGCTTGATCTCCTCACGGTGGACGCCGCCGGGGGCGGCACCGGCATGAGCCCCTGGCGCATGATGAACGAATGGGGCGTCCCACCCGTGGAGATCCACTCGCTGATGTACGAGTACGCCCGACGGCTCGCCGAGCAGGGCTACCGGATACCGGCCCTGGCCGCCGCGGGTGGCTTCGCCTTCGAGGACCAGATCTTCAAGGGGCTGGCGCTGGGGGCGCCGTACATCAAGATCATCGGCATGGCTCGCTCTCCCATTGCGGCGGCCATGGTGGGCAAGACCATCGGCCGGGCGATCGAAGAGGGCAAGCTTCCCGTCTACATGGAGCGTTTTGGATCGAGCCGGGACGACATCTTCGTGACCGCAAGCGAGCTGCGCAGGGAGCTTGGCGACGACGCGTTCGAGCGTCTGCCCGCCGGGGCCATCGGCCTCTACACCTACTACCAGCGGCTGGCCCAGGGCCTTCGGCAGCTGATGTGCGGCAGCAGGAAGTTCGCCCTGGAGCACATCGCCCGCGACGACCTCGCCGCGCTGACTCGGGATGCGGCCGAGATCAGTGGAATTCGCCACGTGACCGACGTTGACAGGGAGCTGGTCGACCAGATGCTCAACGGCCAGCTCCGCGCCGGCCGCGGGCCCAGTGAGCGGAAGCCTCTTACCGCTGACGGAGCGCGGGAGACAGGCGAATCAAAGCGGAGTCGCCCGTTGGTGTGACCGATCGCCGCACAACACCTCGGCGATCGAGAGTGAGCGACGCGAAGTTCGTCGTCAGCTCGACAGCGCGGAGCTCGTCCTGGAACAGGACGGGATCGAGATTACGGCGGTTCTTAGGGTGACCCGGTAAGGCTTGGCCGCCTGTGGCAAGAGTCGCGGAACCCGTCACCAAGCTTGGAAGCTCGTGCAGATTGCGGGGGCCAGTCGTTTGAATACGAGCCCGATCGCAGGAACCGAGAGAACCGCGTCCCCGACCGTGAGCGGGCAGGACGGCTCCGCCATAGTGACTCGGACGGGGGAGAATCAAAGAACCCGAACCTATGATTGGGTCCAAACCACGGTAGACGACGGCCATGTTAGAGACATCTCGCCGCGACGACAGCGTGTCAAGTAAGGATCGGCAAATCCGGATAGAGGATAGTGTCAAGCTGTCGCAAGACATCCTGCATTGCGCTCGCGGCGGTCTTCCCAGAGCGGAGTTCCTGGAGGAAGTGACGAACCTGCTTCTGGATTTCTCCGAGTGCGATGCGATGGAGATCCGGTTGAGCGACGGTAGCCTGCACTATTGCTGGGAGGTAACGCGCCGGCCCGGGCGCGGTATTCGATTTGACCTTGCTCAGTGGATCGTGGAGGAGGATGGGACAGTGATCCCGGCGACAGCCGCTGACTCAGGTCTCGAGTGGGTTTGTCGCCACGTGGCACGCCAGCAGTTTGACTCCAGGCTGCTGTGCTTCACGGACACAGGAAGCTTCTGGACGGGAAACACGGCTCGGCCCTTGTCTTTACTTGCCACTGCCCGGCTTGAGGGCGGATCCGAGAACTTGCACATAGGCGGGCAATACGGCTCCTTGATCGCCATCCGCTTCTTCGTGACCTCCTTGACAGTCGGGTTGCTGTTGCTGAAGAGTCGGCAGCCCGATTCCTTCTCCGCAGAAGAAGTCGAATTCTACGAGGGGTTGGCCCAAACGCTTGGCCTGGCCGTGGCCGATCGGCGGGCGGAGGCGGCGGTGCGGGAGCGGGTCAAGGAGCTGACTTGTCTTTACGGGATTTCCAATATCGCCGAGTCGGAAACGACCCCCTTGTCGGGGATGTTGCAACACATGGTCCACCTGCTGCCCCCGGCCTGGCAATACCCAGAAGTCGCTGCGGCACGGATCAGCCTTGATGGTGACGCTCACGTCACGCCCGAGTTTCGGGAGAGCAGATATAGACAGTCTGCAGATATCGTCGTGAGCGGTCGCACTCGAGGCAAAGTCGAGGTCGTGTACTTGGAGGAGCGCCCGGAGTTCCCCGTCGACGTGTTTCTGCCCGAGGAGAGCAAGCTCATCGACGCCGTGGCGAGGGAAGTGTCGCTGATCGTTGAGCGCCGAGAATCTCAGGAGGAGCGATCGAAGCTCCACCATCAACTCATCCATGCAGACCGTCTCGCGACGATCGGGCAACTTGC
>CALAKE010000171.1 GCA_937922775.1 uncultured bacterium
CAACCCGTCGTGCGCCTGCGCAGTCAGAGGGAAAGACTGTGGCACACCTTCACTCAAAATCGAACAGCCGTCATCGGTCTCGTTTTGGTCATTATCACTATCTTCATGGCGGTCTTTGCCGACGACTGCGAGCTCCACAGAAACAGCCAATCGACGGTTTTCGGAAGGGAAGCAATTCGGGCTAGCGTTACACAGAGCTTCGAGCAGTTCGACTGGGATTTCGAGTTCAGCTCGGAGGAGGTGGAGGCAGCGGGAGATCTGGGGTACTACCTGGGCGCTTACCACCTGATCCAGCCTGCTCAAGACGGTGAGACCCAAACCTACTACGGCAGCACGATGGTTATCCTCCGGCGTCAGGCGGACGGCACGTGGAAGATTACCCGCTACATGTACAACAACAGTCCGCCGCCCGAGGGGTAGGTCCGCTCCTCTCCCTGGTCCCCGATAGCCGGGGGCTCGAGCACCAGCGCAACGACGGTGACTGTGCAGTAGGCGCTTCTGCCGGCTCAGAAATACACGCTCGCCGACACCCACAGACTCACGCCCGCGAGACCGTACTCAGAAGGGAGGGGGCGCTCCTCCGTCGGCTCATCATCGCCGAAGCCGAAGAAGGCGCCACCGCTCACTGTCGCCTCGTCGCTGGCGGAGAGCGAGAAGCTCGGGCCGATGAGGGTGCTCTTGTCGTTCAGGTTCCAGAGCCACATGGCCGCGATTCCCCAGAGGGGATGGATCTGGTAGGAGGCCTGGACCGCGGTCTCGTCACGGCCGAGCACCTGCAGCTCGCCGCGGATGAACGGTTCGGTGCGGAAGAGGTCGAGGTACTCGTCTGCCCCGGGGGCGGCCAGGCCGTCGTGCTGGTACTCGACGACGAGATACATGTCCTTGCCACGGACGCCGATCTGCCGGTCGATGCCGATCGAGCCCCGGAACACGGTGTCCTCGTCGATTCGGCGCACCACGCCTTCGCTACGAACCGCCATGCCCACCAGGTCACCCGCCAGCCCGAAGGCGCCGCTGGCGTCGCCGTACAGCGACCCGCCCCATCCGGAGACCTCCCAGTTATTCCAGACGGTGAGGCCGCGGGCCAGCGCCGTCAGCTCCTCATCCAGGTAGTCGTTCTTGGTGGGTCGCACGACGATATCGATCTCGCTCAGAGTGCCGGGATAGATGCGGGCTCGTAGGGCATCAACGCCGGCGCGGAACACGCGGAACGGATCGGCCGGGTCGAAGGGAGTGAACGGGTCGGCAGGGGTGAGAAAGAGCGTCGTGGCCCACGACACCGCCTGGCGGCCGGCGCTGAATTCGAGGCTGCGGTTGGGGCGCCAGGTGAGGTTGAGGCGGTCGAAACGGTGGCGCCAGAGGACATGCTCTTCATCAACGATCGTCCACTGGAGCTTCAACCACTCGCCGCCGCTCGCCACGATGCCGCCAGCGAACCCTGGCGCAACGCTCTCGTGCTGTCGGAAGGTCAGGAGCTGCTCATAGGCGGCCTCGATGGAGAACTGGCCGAAGCTGGGCTCACTGGTGACGCGGAAGCGATTGAAGTCGCTCAGGCCGCCGGCGGAGAGCTCAGTCTCTTGGCTCCAGAGGGGCACGTTCTGGTAGTAGCAGCTGAACCAATTCGACTGCGCGTGGGCGGGAGGCGGCGCGGCAAAAAGGCAAATGAGGGCCAGCGCACCGACCCAGAGCGGCGCGCGGCCACCGACCCAGGCGCTGCGCCCACCCACCGCTCTCCATGGACTGTCCTCAGGCTTCACCGAACTTCGTCGGACGCGATCGACCCATCCACCAAACGCACGAGGCGGCGGGCGCGCTCCATGACCTTGGGGTCGTGGGTCGAGAAGACGAAGGTCACGCCGTGTTCGCGGTTGAGCTTCTCCATGAGGTCGAGGAGCTTGTCGGCCGTTTCTGAATCGACGTTGGCGGTGGGTTCGTCGGCAAGAACGACCGACGGCTCGGGCGCGATGGCGCGGGCGATGGCGACACGCTGCTGCTGCCCACCCGACAGCTCCGACGGCATTCGGTCTTCCATGCCCTCGAGGCCAACCTCGGCGAGAAGCGCCATCACACGCTCTCGCCGCTTCCCAAGATCGACCCCCTGGGCCCACATCACGAGCTCGGCGTTCTCGTAGGCCGTGAGCACGGGCATGAGGTTGTAGGCCTGAAAGACGAAGCCGATACGGTCGCGCCGCACGGTGCTCCGGTCCTTTCGGTTCAACTGGTTGATGTCCTGCCCGTCGAGAAGAATGCTGCCCGACGTGGGCCGGTCGAGGGCACCCACGAGGTTGAGCATCGTGGTTTTGCCCGAACCGGAGGGCCCGCACACGGCGGTGAACTCGCCCTTCTCGATGGTGAGCGTCAGCCCACGTAGGGCGTGGACCTGGATCTTGCCCTGCTGATAGACGCGGGTGACGTCCTGAAGCTCGACGGCGGCTTGGCTGTTATTCGACATGGCTTGGCTGGTTTCTGACGTGGCCTGATTGGTTTCCGACATGACCGATCTCCTCAAACCAGGCGAATGGTCTCGATGGGCTCCACGTGGCCCGCCTTCCAGGCGGGGTAGAGACCGGACAGCATGATGGCGAGGACGGCACAAAGGGCGATGATCGCGGCGCTTTCTGGAAAAATGCCGATGCGCAGGGTCGTTGACATGGCAACGCCGGCCAGCTCCATGTTCGCCTCGTCCCCGACGATTGCGCTGAAATCTATTCCCGTCGTCGACAGGTATAGGTAGGGGCCCGCCGTTACGGCCAAGGAGGCAACGAGACCGACGACCGCCATCCAGAAGCTCTCGAGCATGACGAGCAAGAAGATTCTGCGCGGGCTAAAACCGATGGCGTTCATGATGCCGAACTCGCGCAGCCGCTCCATGACGCTGACAAACAGCGTGTTGAAGATACCGGCGGCTACGAGAATGGCGATGAACACTTCCATGAAGCGCGTCGAGCCGACCTTCATGGCGATAAAGGCGGCCAGCTCGGGCTGGGTGCGGTGCCAGGGGAGCGCGATCACTCTGGGGCCGGGCTCGGCGTCGAGCTCGGCGTCGAGCTCGGCGACGAGCTGAGAGCCAACCTCCGCATTCAACTGCTCTTGCAGATTCTCAGCGACGAGGTCGCTGCGGCGCTGGTCGTCGATGAAGATGGCCACCTGGACGGCCTCGTCGGGGGCGTAGCCGAGCAGGTCGCGCACGGAGTCGATGGGAAGCAGGCAGAGACCGCCGTCGACGCTCGGCGAACCGGTCCGGATGATGCCCGAAACGCGGCCCAGGCCGGCGACGATGTCGCCGTTGACGTCGGTCATGGTGTAGACAACGCGCTTGCCCATGTTGACGCTGAGGTTCTCGGCCAGGCGGGCGCCGAGGATGATGCCCCGATCGCGGCTAGTCTCGAACATCTCGCCCTCGACGAGCCCCTCGAGCACGGAGAGGGTGTACTCGTCCTCCTGCGCCGGGTCGATGGCGATGAAGCCGGCGCCAAAGCTGTCGCCGGCGGTGCTGAGCATCGCCTGGCCCGAGATGCGCTCGGCCACGCGGCTGACATGCGTGGTGCCGGCCGCGATCTCGGCCAGCCGGTCGGTGTCGCGGACCGTCAGAGTAAGCTTGGGCGCTTCGAGGTATTCGGGGTGCTCGAGCGTGACGTGGCCACCGCTCAGGCGGGCCGCCAGGTCGATGGTGTCGGCCCAGTTCTGGTCTTGCATGGCAGTGAAGAGCACGGCGAGGAAAACGCCAAAGACAATCGACGACAGCGTCAGGATCGTGCGCCGCCGGTTGCGCCAGAGGTTCCGCCACGCCATGACCGCGAGGCTGTTGCCCCTGATTCCCTTCATCGCGGACCTCCTTTCATCGCGGATCTCCAATTCATCGCGGATCTCCTACTGGTGGCGCATGGCCTCGACGGGCGTGATGCGAGCGGCTTTGAGGGCTGGGTAGAGCACGGCGAGAGACACCATCACAACGAGGGCAATTACGGGCCCCCAGATCGTGTACGGCGTGACAATGGCGTACCAGATCTGGTTGAACGCGACACCCATGAGGGAAATCCCGCCGAGCGCGCCGGTGTCGATGCCGTAGTTGGACAGGTACCAGAGCCCGGGTGCGGCGAGCACGAGGCCGATCACG
>CALAKE010000172.1 GCA_937922775.1 uncultured bacterium
GCACCCGGATCATAGGCGGTGACGAAGCCGGACTCCGCACCTCCCCAATCCGACTCGGCCGCTCCTACCTGGCGCTGGCCCTTGGCAACCTCAGCCTGGGCCTTCCCACGCTTACGAACTTCCTCTTCCTGCTTGGCCGAGAACGTGTCGTAGACAGTTCGCAGCTCGGCGATGGTCTGCGCTAGCTGTTCGGCCTCCTCGTTCGGATCCTCAGCCAAGATCTCCTGGAGCTGGCGGCTGAGCGCGGCGATCTCACGCTCGAGCATCGACATGCGGGTGCGCACCTGGATTTCGGTGGCCATGCTGTGGGCTAGCACCGAGTCGGGGCCGATGACCGCGTATGGCATCACATCACCGTCGGCGGAGTAATAGCGCGCTGCGGGGACGGTTCCGATGGTGGGAACCTGAACGGTGAAGATGACACCGTAATCCTCGAGAAGCATGCCTCTCGCCACGGTCCCGCCCGTCGTGCGAAACATGTACGTAATCTCGTACGTCGCCTCGCCATCCGGAGTAGGTGCGCTTTGAGCCGTCGTTGCATTGACTTCCTGAACGGCGGTTTGAATGGCCTCTTGGATGTTCTCGACCAGCAAGCCCTCGAGAAACTCCAACTCCTTGGCTGCCCTGACGTTGGGCGACTGCCTATCCGGGGCCTGGGCGGCCGCGAGCGTCACAGTCGCCACCAGAGCCACACCTACAGCCAGGACGACGACACTCTGCAGTCCGAATGGACGGACCTTCAGCGAGGAGGCAATAGCCGGGGAGCGATGCCTTCTGATTTTCATGGCGGACCTCATCAGTTGCGCTCCTCCCGTTCCACTGTCTCGGGCTGGGAGTTGACCTGATTCATCAAGTAGTCGATCTGTGAGTCAGTGCGTTGCAGGCGTTGATCCGTGTCGAGCTGCAGGAGGCCGAGCTCACTGACCAGCATATAAAGGGCGTCCTCTCGCTCGGCTTCGAGGCTCTCGTACAGGCTGGTGAGGGTTGCGTTGAACTCCTCGCGCTGGCGGGTCTCGCTGGCCGCGAGCATGCTGCCGAACATGTAGCGCTCTTCGTTGTCACGCGCGTTGAACCGCTCGGCCATGAGTGAGTTGACCTGCTGGATCTGTGCCGGCGACAGGCTGTCGGAGGCCGGCATGGCGGCGACCGGGGTTACCTGTGGAGCTTGGGCAGTCGGCACCATGCCACGCGAAGTGAGCGCGGCATCGAGCCAGGACTCGAGCTCCTGCGGATCGAGGTCGTTCAGCGAAACCGGCCGTACGGCGCTGCCGGGATCAGAGGGCGAAAGGGTTTCAGGCGTGGCCGCGGGTTGCTGCTGGGCCGCGGGCGCGCTGGCGGCGTCGCCTCCCCACAAGCTGGTGCTCATCGTCCAGCCTTCGGCATCGCTGCTGATCTGCAGATTGACGGCAGCGGCTGTGAGCACGAGTCCGAAGATGAACGTAGCGGCCACGGCGAGACCGCGCAGCCACATGCTCCCCGTCGAGGCCTTCTGAGCGCTTGCCGGCATGCCGATAAACGTCGTACCGGCAGGCACTCCGACAGGCTGCCACTCCTGCAGATCGGCACGGACATTCCGGAAGGCCGCGTAGTGCTGCCGGCATGCGGTGCACTCTTCCAGATGCCCGTAAATGACCTTTGCGGTGGGAGCGTCTACCTCCTCGTAGATCAGCTCCGCCAACAACGGGCGGATATCTTCGCAGTTCATGCTCATGTCAAATCCCCTCAGCCTGTATGTGTCCAAGCGCCTGGGCCAATGCCTCGAGGCCGTTGTACAGGCGTGATTTCACTGTGCTCTCTGGTGTGTCCAAGACTTCGGCAATCTCGCGGAACTTCAAACCGTGGTATTCCTTCAAAATGATGACTTCGCGCTGGGCCTCCGGCAGCCCGGCCAGGGCCGCTCGAACCGCCAGCGCCCTCTCTCCCTCCAGGGTCGCCTCCGCGGGTGTTGCCCGCGTGTCGGGAAGCGCCCACAGAGGATTGGCCTCCTCGCGGTCGTCGATCGACACCGTAGGGTGCGATTTCTTCCGGCGCAGCTTGCTTCGGCATAGGTTCAGCGCGATCTGGTAGAGCCAAGAAGAGAACTTCGATTGCCCGCGGAACCCGTCCAGGTGGGTGTAGGCACGAACAAAAGCCTCCTGGCAAATGTCTTTCGCTTCCTCGTGATCGCCGAGATAGCGATAGACGAAGCTGTAAAGGGAGCCCTCCCAACGGCCCACGAGATCGTTGAACGCAGACACGTCTCCCTTCACCGTCAGGGCTACTAGCTGCTCGTCAGAGAGGGCCATTGCGGCCTCGGCCATTGGCTCTCACGATCTCCAGGCTGGTCAAGGGGAATCCCGCCTCCACATGCTAGGACGCCCGGAAGGCCCTAAAAGTCGATAGGCGCAGAGCTTTTCCGTGGCCGTCCACATGAGAGAGAGGCGCTTTCTTCAGCCGTTCGCATCGCTCGAGGTCGTAGAAATGTGAGGAATTCATGGTATCAGCCCGGGGTCCGCAGCAGGTAGGTGTCGCGGATGCGCTCCTGAGGCGTGCACGCAGTGGGAATGAGCTCTCCAGGACATGCGGATAGCCCGCCTGCCCTCTGAGGAGCGGCCGCGTGAACGCCTGCGTCAGCACGGTGTCACAGCTCTGGCGGATGCCGAGCTTCTGGCCCTCGTGCTCGGCAGCGGCAGCCCCGGTGTGTCTGCACTGGACCTGGGCCGGCGCCTGGTGGCCAAGGGCGGAGGACTGCGGAATTTGGCCCCACGTGGCGTGGCCGAATGGTCGGCGGAGCCGGGCATCGGTGGAGCGCTCGCCGCCCGTCTCACGGCCGTCTTCGAGATCTCCCGCCGGGTGCGGACGCGCGCGCCGCGCCGTGGACAGCCGATCCGCCATCCACGCCAGGTCGTGGGATACCTCACCGCTCGCTGGGCCGATGCGCAGGCAGAGTGTTTCGGGCTGCTGCTACTCGATGCCCGCAACCGCCTTCTCGGGGAGGAGCTCGTCTCACAGGGGGGGTGGAGCGCGAGCGTAGTGCGCCCACGCGAGGTGTTTCGTTTCGCTCTGCTGGCTG
>CALAKE010000173.1 GCA_937922775.1 uncultured bacterium
TCAACACCCGCCAGGCCTGCCTGCTCGCCAAGACTCTCGAATTCGAGCGTCTGCCCGACGACCCGAAAACCATCGAGCGGGTTCACCTGACGGAAGTAGGCATCGATGATCTTGTCGCGGCGCTCAATGAGAGTGGTCGAGAGAAACTCCTCGGAGGTCGGGGCCGAGTACTCGCCAGTTTCGACCAGGGCGCGGATCGCCTCATCAGAGAACCGGCTGACGATTTTGGCGGCCCAGAAAGCGTCGTCGGGCAGCATGCGGGCGAAGGCTGGATTGCGGTATTCGGCCTTCCAGGCCAGCGGGTCGAAAAAGTCGGACTCGATCCGACCGATTTCGGAGTGCTCCGGATAGGCGTACTTCACGTTCATCCACGGCCGCTCCCAGATCCCGAGGGTCATGGCGGTCTTGATGGCAGGCCAGAACTCGATCAGGTATTCGTTCCCCGACCTTGGGTTCTGCGGCGCCACCTGTCGCTGTGGATCTGAGCCGGCCCCCAGCGCCGAGGCAAAGTCGATCAAGTAGTGCTCGAGGAAACTGCGCCCGCCTTCCTCGACATAAACATCGAGACTGTTGATCGAGCGCGAATCATCGTGATTGAGCCAGGCACAGAACACGCGATAGCCGCGCAACTCTCGCCGGTGCTGGTGCGGAAAGATGTCGTTGGGATCGTCACTCCGCACACCGTAGAACTTGAATGGGCCGAGCACATCGCCCGAGATCCGGAGGCTGGCGATCGCGCGGGCACGGCCGTCGGGCAATCGCGCCACCTTGGTGAAGATCTCGTCGAGGTGACGCTTGCTCATGGCCTCCCGATGGCCGCCGAGAATGACCACCTCTGTGCCGGGCTCGATCTGCAGATTGTCGGGGTCGATGATGGCGATGTAGTTCTCCGGCACGTTGTAGCCCATGGCATGGAAGAACTTCGAAGCGATGACGTCGACGGCTGTCGATAGGTTCGGATAGCTCTGGGGGTCGAATTTCATGAAGTAGACGTCACCGCGGCTGTCCCGAACGGTGAATCCGGGTGAAATTCCCGCTGTCTTGGCCGCAATGACCGTAAGGGGCTCCGACAAGTCGGGACCACCGGTTCGGGCCGGGCCACGCACCAACTCGGCAAGGCTCATCTCACGGACGCCGATGCGGTTGGTGAACCAACTCGAGTCGGGCACCTCACCGAGCGTGTTGACGTTCACAGCGGACGGGATGTCATCACCCGGCTTGTAGCCGAATGAGTTCTCGATGACGTCGTAGATTCCACTGAGCTCGATCTCGCTAGGCCGCTCGATGGACAGGTTGTCGTGGTCTATCTGGATCGGATCGTCGGAGAAAAACTCCCTCACTTCGGTCGGGGTTGCGGAGCGCTTCCCGGCCTGGAGTCCGGCGCTCGAGTCCGCCGCGGCTCTGGACTGCGCTACCGATTGCGCTCCGATCGGGGGCGCAACCAGCACCAGCGCGAGGCAGACACCTCCGAGCCCGAGTCTCTTCTGTGTGCGCTTCTGCATACTCATTCCTCAAAACGAGGAGGAGAACCGGAACATCAAGATTCCCCCCTCGTCGCTTCTCGCATAGTCGAGTCGAAAAATCGTCCCCTGAAAGTTCTTGATGCGGAGGCCGACGCCATAGTCGGTCTTCATCTCCGATAGATCGAGGGCAGCCAGCGAGGGCGCCACGGTTCCAGCATCGGCAAAAAGGACGATCTCGATCGGAGGGGCGGCTTCCCAGCGATACTCGGCCTGAAACAGGACGACCTTTTCATCCCGGAATCGGAAGCTGTTGTAGCCTCGCAGAGTGTGGCTCCCGCCGAGGGATTCCATCATGTAGAAGGGTACTTCGCTGCCCTCGTCCGGATCGTCGAAGTACAGCAGGGTGCGAAGCGCCAGCACACGTTGGTCCGCTCCCAATGGCAGGAAGCCTCGCGCATCGAAGGCAAAGCGGTTGAAGTTGTAGGATCCACCGTTCAGGTCGTGGTAGCGCGACAGATCCACCCCCACCATCAGTCCTCTGTGCGGATTGCCCGGCTGGTCGCGAGTGTCGAGCAGAATCTGTCCGGTCGCATGAACGTAGTTAGGCTGCTGGCTGAGCCCCGGGGCCGTAGTGTCGTCGAAGATATCTTCGATCGAGGGAAAGTCGTCGTCCTCACCCGATCCGATCGAATAGTCGCGGAAACCGCTGCGGACGCTCGTCACTAGCCACGGCAGCAGCCTGTACCCGGCAACCAGCTCGACGAGCCCGTCGTCTTGACGGAAAGCCGTACGGTTCTCCAGGCTGGAGTCAGGTCCCAGTCCGTAGAAGTCCTCTTCTGGAAGGTGCCGGTAGCGCAGGGAACCATACAGGATGAGGGGGCCGGATCCGAAAACGCCGGGTTTTCCGAGCTCGTAGACGTCGTCCCCTTTCCACGAGCGTAGCGGCAACGCCGTGCCCTGATGCGGGATTCGGCCGATTTGGAAATCGTAGAACTGGTAGTTGCTGAGCGAATAGAACGCGGAGCCGTGGATATCCAGGTGCCCGCCCCGGATGTTCGGCCTCCAGAAGCGCGCGCCGAATCCCAGGTTCGAGCCGCGGCTGATGAACTGCGCACGCGGGTAGAAGCCCCAGAAGTTGGTGTCCATCAGCCGCCGGCTCTCGGGGTCCTCCATGACGAGCAGTTGGCGCTCGAAGAAGTTCGGCGTGTAGGGCTTCAGATCCTCTTGCATCTTCTCCAGACGCATTCTTCGCCACATATCTTCGCGAGTCTCCGCTGCCTGCGTCTGGTCGATCTCCGCCTCCTGCCCCACGACCGCCCGTCCGCGCTGATCCGGGTTGACGGCAGACAGTGGAACGGGGAAGGCCCCCTGGATGGATGGATCCGCTTCGGCGTTCGAGGTCGACTGAAGGGCCGGCAGCAGAGCGGCAGCGGC
>CALAKE010000174.1 GCA_937922775.1 uncultured bacterium
CCATGAGCAAGGCGATGTCCAGGCCAGCATCTTCTGGGTTCAGAAAGATCGCCAACTCCTGTTCCATATCGTCTTCGACGACGACGAAGTCCTCCTTGGAGAGCCCTCCGACGGGCAAATCATCGGAGTCCAGTACCGAGACAGGGAGCATTACCAGATCGACGTTGGCTCGGAAGGAGGTTCGGCCCTCCTGTGACGGCTGCTGAGCCTGCAGGGTCCCCAATGTCAGGAGTCCACCGACGAGCAGGACCGTCATATGTGCAGAATTCCTCATCGGCGTCACCTTCGTTGCTCGGGGAGCCGCTCGAGGATCTCGGTGATGTGCGGGGCAAGATCGGCGGCGATCCTCTCACGATCCTCGATGTCGAAGATGGCAACGCCGCGTCGATACATGCGTTTGCCGCCTGAGGTTTCCATTTCCCAGACCTCAAGATCGGCCTCGAGCTGGCGCGGACTCGATTCCGACAGCTCCCTCATGGTGAGCACGATTCGGTAATCTGCCAGCGCTCCTATGTCGATGAGCCCGACCTCTGGAACCTCCGAGAGCTCCTGGGCGAGTGTGCGGGTGACGCTCCGCATGGCGGCCAGCCCAACTGGATCGATTGCCCCGAGGAAATCCATATAGATCCTCGGCGCGTTCAGTCGCTCCTCGAGGTCAGCAGGCTCTGTGGCCTCCTCCCGAAGCAGCAGCAACTCCTCAGTTACGTTGATCTCCGCCTGATGCGCTCGGATGGCTTGCTCCCACGCCGTCACGTAGTCGCCTAGCTCGAGAGCCACTCCGCAGGCCAAGTCGTGCACCTCTCCTTGACCCGGACTGAGCTTCGCGGCGGCCAACAGCGACTGCAAAGCTTCCTCTGTCTTCCCCTCGCGCAGGAGCGCTCTGCCGCGCTGGTAGTAGGCCTCCCAGCTATGGGGATTGGCCTGCAGCGCCACGTCCAGTTTGGCCATGGCGCCTTCGATGTCTCCTCCAGCGATCAGGTCGATCCCCAACTCGACACGTTGACTGGCAGCGACTTCGTTGACGGGAATGTGAAAATACCCGGCTCTCGCCTCTACCCGATAACCAGGCCGGTTGAGTCGCACCTCGATGTCCCGCCAAGTCGGAAGCTCGGAGGTGCCCTGGGCGGTATCGGGTTTGTCTAGGTGGTACCCGATGAGATAGTAGGAGCGCAGCCAGCGAAGTGCCTCGGTGAAGGCGAAGCTCAACCGCCCAAGGCTCTCGCCGCCCCTAATGAAATGGCCGCCCGTTGCCGTTGCGAGAGCCTGCAAGAAGGTAACCGTGTGCGCTGCTGTCGCATTGCGGCCACTCAACGAAACCGCAAACGCTGAATCGGACAGTGCCTTCCTGATGAACGGTTGGGGGAGGGCGATGTCGTCGAGACCTACGGAGAGGATTGGTGCCTCCGACTGTCGCGCGAGACTCAGGAGATCGGCAATGGCCAGGGAACTGTGCCTGTCTCTTCCGTCCGCCACGACGACCATCGCTCGTCGTCGCCTCGGTACACCTTGATCGCTCGCAGTAGGAAACGATGCCGGCCCACAGCGCTCGAGGTCGAGCTCCAGGCGGCGCAAGCCCTCCGCAATGGCATCACGTATAGCAGTGCCCCCCTCCATCGGGGGCTCGTCGATCGCTGCCCTGAGGGCCGGATCGCGCGGCCTTCCCCAAAGCCCTCGGCGCAGTGTCTCTCTGTAGCGAAGAAAGTAGACGCAGTCATCATCAGAGAGTTGGTCGAGAAAATCCACGACGCTACTCTTCACGCGCTGCTCCATGTAATGGAAGTTCTCCATGCCGTCGTTGACATCCATGAGCACGGCGATATCCAAGGGAGCATCATTCGGGCTCAAGAGGACCGCCACCTCGTGCTCGACACCGTCCTCGATGACGTTGAAATCCTCGGGGGATAGTCCCTCGACGGGTAAGCCGTTCTCGTCAAGCACCGATATCGGCAGCAGCATCAGATCGACGCGAACTCCGAATTGGGCCCTCTCAGCATCGGACTGAAGCGGCTCGGTCGGTGCCTGTATGGCCGCAGATCCACCAAGAGGCGCCATGAGAACGGCAGTGCCAGCAAGGACGAGGACATAACTGTGAGGATGCGGCGTTCTCTGGGTCTGCTTGAGCATTTGGCGTATCATGCACTCACATCCCGACGATGTTAATGGGCAGTGAGGATTCCATTTCTTCGTCGGTCATCGGATGTCTGAAGCGAAGTCTGAGGTCATAGGGGCCCACGGCCAGGTTGTCGGGCAGCGTCATCCAGAGGAGCAAATTGAGGCTTCCCGTCGCGGGAAGGTATTCATCGTCGATGGGCTCGAAATATTCGATCTCCCGGGAAGCACCGGAAGCGTCGATCAGGCTGAGCTGGAATCCTGGCCACAGCCTGCTGGCGTCTAGGTCGCCGGAGATACCGCTGATGCTGGTCCAGATCTCGTACGAGGCACCGGCCTGCATCAGGGGCGAGATGTCGGGGGTCAGCTCGACTCCGTTGACCTGAAAGGGGTAGTCGAGGGGGAGGCCAGATCGGTAGTCAGGGGGCGCAGAGGGGTCGATCCCGCGCGACTGATAGCTCGTCTGGCCCGGAGCAATGCGGAGCGGGCCCATAATGCCTGCCTGAGGGATACGCAAGGCCGGCACGTTCAGGCTCAGGCTACGGCTCGAGAGCTGACCCACAGAGGCCTCGCGAACGACGACCTTTGCCTGATATTCACCCGGAGGCATGAGCAGGAGGTTGTAGTAGCGGAACGGCACCAAGCGATCCTCCGGAGCCTCGAGAATGCGGGACGCATTGAGCCGGATCCCATTGCGAAAAAAGTCGGCCACGCGGCCGCCCTCGTCGATCGCCACGCCCAGGATCTCGAACTGCAGGAAGCCGTCATCGCGCAAACGAGCCAGGCTCTGCACCTCTCGCATGGGCACCTGCAGCATGATTGCGAAGCGGCCCAGGCCCACGGTTGTTCCCAGCGGCACCGCTCGAAGCTCCAGATTCATGCGGCTCGCATCAACTCCGAACTCCAGGGCTTCGGCAAGCTGGAGCTGGCGCTGCATGGGAGTGAGCTTGGCGAAGGCGGGCACATTGGCTAGCTGCGTCGGCGCGGCCGTCACCTCCGTTGCTGGAAACGTGCAGGCGACATCGACCGAGACGACCTCGGGGTCGTCTGGAAGGCGCTGATAGCCGAGGACATAGTAGGACCTGCTGACCTCGTCGAGATCGGTGAATCCCTCTGCCAGGTTGTAGGCGTACCAGGTCGACAGGCCTCCCGTTTCCTCGGCGATGAAATTGAGGAACTGGCGATCGATCATGATTCCTGCGGTTCTGTTGATCTGGCCAGCGCCCGTTTGCGCGCCACCCTCCATCTGGGAGATGTCATGGACCT
>CALAKE010000175.1 GCA_937922775.1 uncultured bacterium
TGGTTCCTCGCGCACCTCGCGGACAATGCGGTGGATCTCCGCATCGTGCTCATCCATGATGCGGCCCAGCTCGTGATGGCTGAAGAAGTCGCGACCAACGCCTTCCTTCCGACGCAACACGTCTTCCTCAGTGAGGAGGCCGTGCCCGACGAGCTGCCCCCCGAAAGCGATCAGGGGGTCCTCCTGAAAGAGGTCGAAGGTCACGTCGGCGGCGGAGCTGTGGCCGTTGAAGCGGGGCAGGTCGTGCACGTACATCAGCGCCGGCTTCTGGCGATCGCGGATATACAGGGCCGCGGCGAGCGTCGCATCGTAACAGTCCTGGAACTCACGCCCGTCGCACTGGAAATACTCGATGCCGAATGCCGTCGCGTAGGCGCGGAAGTCTTTGATTCCCCGACCTTCCTCCGGCAGCGTGCTGATCGCCACGTTGTTATCGGTAATCATCACCAGCACCGGCAGGTCCCAGACGCTGGCGGCGGTCATCGCCTCGTGCAGGTCACCCTCCGCCGTCGTACCGTCGCCGATAATCGCCACGGTTACGCCGTCGTCGATCGCCTTCGCCTTGAAACCCATCGCGAAGCCGGCGGCCTTGCTCAGCTGCATGCCCACCGGGCTCTGCACCGGCAGGACTCCGAGCTCGGGAACCGAGAAATGGTTGACCATCTGGCGGCCACCGCTCATCTCGTCGGTCACCTTGGAGAACTGCTGCCGCATGACGGTCTCGGTGTAGTCTTTCCGGCCGTTCAGGCAACACCACATGGCGAACATTGCGCCCGACCGATAGTGGAACCCGATACCGAAATTGTCGCGATTCACCACCTTGGACAACGCCAGTGCGGTGGCGACCCCATGTACTTCTTCGCCAGGCCCCCAGATCGAGAAGCTGACCTCACCGCGACTCGCGGCGCGCACCATGTTGGCTTCGGTGACACGCGAGCGGGCGGCGACGCGATATGCCTGTACTAGCTCCTCGGCAGAGGGCTGTAGCTCACTGATCGAGTCTGCGACAGGGGTCTCCGACAGATCGGCGGCCACATCGGTGACTGCGTCCTCGTCACCTTCGGTGGAGTCGCGTACTTCGATCTCTTCGTGGCTCATCGATTCAGAGTAATCCAAGCATTCTGAGGGGGGATCGGCTCGGGTGGCGAATTATACAGGAGGCGCGCCACCCTCGTCACGCGTACCGTTTTTGCCTTTGTTGGCGGGGCTCCGCTGAGGCCTCTGAATCGGCCTCGATCCTCTTGCTGCCTGGATTTCGCCGCGCCGGAGGGCTGGCCCTCGAGACGCTTGTTAGCTGGCTCTCAACGGGGCATGTCTCAGCTTGCCCAGCCCTAAATCGCACGTTAATATCCGAATTGAGTCTGAGCCCGGGGCCGAATGCGAGAATCACTGTCGCTGACCCTCCGCTGGGGGTGATTCGAGCCACGGAAATCGTGACATCTCGCCGCCCCCCCCCGGGCTGGAAAAATCGAGCTACTTCATGAACAGCCGCGGGTGAGTGAATGGCGAAGGGGATGGTTCTCATCGAGGTGGATCGATGCAAGGGGTGTGACCTTTGCGTCGACGTCTGCCCTCCCAAGATCCTCCACTTGTCGGAGACCGAGTTCAACGCCAAGGGCTACCGACCCATCGAGGTGAGCGACATGAGCCTCTGTACGGGTTGCAGCGTCTGCGCTGTGATCTGTCCGGACGTTGTCTTTACCGTGTACCGACAGATGCCGAAGAGTCGGCGTGCCTCAGAGGCCGCGTAGGAGATCCGGGATGGCAATCGAGCTTATCGAAGGGAACGCGGCCATCGCAGAGGCCGCGATCAGGGCGGGGGTGGAAGCCTTTTTCGGCTACCCCATCACCCCCCAGACGGAGGTGCTGGAGCATTTTTCGAAGAGAATGGCCGAGGAGGGTCGTGTCTTCCTGCAGGCCGAAAGCGAAATCGCCTCGATCAACATGGTCTACGGGGCCGCTTGTGCCGGCGCCCGTGTGATGACCTCCTCCTCCAGTCCGGGCATCAGCCTGATGCAGGAAGGGCTGTCGTATATCGCTTGTTCCGAGGTGCCGGTCGTCGTCGTGAACATCATGAGGGGTGGTCCCGGCCTGGGGAACGTGCAACCGGCCCAATCCGACTACTTTCAGGCGGTGAAGGGCGCCGGCCACGGCGACTTCCACATGATCGTCCTGGCGCCGGCGAGCGTGCAGGAGGCGGTCGACCTCGTGGTGCTCGCCTTCGATCTGGCCGAGAAATACCGCACCCTCGTGATGATCGTTGCCGACGGCATCATCGGCCAAATGATGGAACCGGCAGAGATGCCCGAGTTCCGGCCGGTCAAGAAGTTCGAAGAACGTGGCGACTGGGCGCTCACTGGGGCCGCCGACCGTGAGCCCAACATCATCTCGTCGCTGTACCTGGGCGCGGAAAACCTCGAGCGCGTCAACCTACGCCTGCAGGCGAAGCTCGCCAAGATCGCTGAAGCCGAGCAGCGCTGGGAGGAGTACGAGACCGAGGACGCAGACATTCTCCTCGTCGGCTTCGGCACCATGGGACGGGTTTGCCAGAGCGCGGCTCGAGAGGCTCGGTCGCAGGGGATGAAGGTCGGAGTTTTCCGACCTGTTAGTCTTTGGCCCTTCCCGTCGCCCCGCTTGTCGGAGCTAGCCGACCAGGTCGAGGGAATGCTGGTAGTGGAAATGAATGCCGGCCAGATGATCGAGGACGTTCGTCTGGCGGTAGGCGATCGTTGCGCCGTGGGCTTCCACGGCCGCACGGGGGGGATCGTCCCATTGGCGGATGACGTCTTTCCCGAACTGGAGGCCTTTGCCAACGAGCTCATCGGCCAGAAGGAAGGTGTCGCATGAATGGCGTAGAGATTCCCGCCGACATGGAGATGGTGTACAGCCGGCCGGAGAGCTTGACGAGTGCTTACACGCATTACTGCCCGGGCTGCACCCATGGCACCATCCATCGGTTGGTTGGAGAGGTGCTCGATGAGCTCGGCGTGCGCGACAGGACACTGGCCTTCGTGCCGGTAGGCTGCTCCGTGCTCGCCTATAACTACTTCAACGTCGACGTGGCAGAGGCTGCCCACGGGCGCGCCCCCGCCATGGCCTGTGGCGCGAAACGGGTGAGCCCCGACAGAGTGGTTTTCAGCTATCAGGGTGATGGCGACTTGGCCGCCATCGGCACGTCGGAGATCATTCACGTCGCCAATCGTGGTGAGCTGATCACTGGAATCTTCGTCAACAACGGCATCTACGGGATGACCGGCGGCCAGATGGCGCCGACGACGCTTCCAGGGGTCGTGACAACATCGAGCCCGACCGGCCGCGATGTGCAACACGACGGCCACCCTATGAAGATGGCGGAGCTCCTC
>CALAKE010000176.1 GCA_937922775.1 uncultured bacterium
GCGGATGCAAATCCCGTGCTGAGAACCACGACGCACAGCAGGAGAGTCGGCAGGCGCCCAATCAAACCGAAATAGGGGCAGCGCTTCCGCGCAGGGCGAGTTTCCTTGCCCGAGGTCGATGAAATGAAGGCGGCGCCCGGATTCGAACCGGGGAATAAGGGTTTTGCAGACCCTTGCCTTACCACTTGGCGACGCCGCCTCTCTGGGCCCGTGCGGCGCATGCCCGGTCCTCCGAGTGGGATATTCGCGCGTGATCGATCGAACGTCACAGGAGAATGTCCAGTAAGACGACAGCGCCGAAGGGACATAAATGAAATGGAGCGGGAAACGGGATTCGAACCCGCGACCTCAACCTTGGCAAGGTTGCGCTCTAGCCAGCTGAGCTATTCCCGCTCCTGGTCCCAATGGTAGCTACGGTGACGCCCTCTAGGCAAGCTCCCTGGTCACTTGAAAGAGCATTCGCTTATATACTGCCACCTTGGACGATTTGATGGAGATCTCGAGATGGCCCAATACATCTACTCCCCCCGCTACCATGTCGACATTGGCCTGCACGTATTCCCCACCGCGAAGTACGAGCTCATCCGCCAGCGATTGATCGACGAGGACGGCGCCCTGCCCGAGGATTTCCTCGAGCCCGAGCAGGCGAGCGCGGAAGAAGTCCTCACGGTGCACACGCAAGATTACTATTTGAAGTGCCGTGATAATCGCCTCAGCTCACTCGACCAGATGCGCCTGGAGCTGCCTTGGTCCCCGGAGCTATTCGATGCCGCTACCCGATGCGTTCGCGGCTCCATCGATGCCGCTCGCCTCGCCTTGGATCATGGCGTCGGATTGCACATCGGCGGTGGATTTCATCACGCGTATCCTGATCATGGCGAGGGATTCTGCGTCTTCAACGATCACAGTTGTGCTATCCGCCAGCTACAGGCGGAGGGTGCCATCGACAAGGCTCTCGTTGCGGATTGTGACCTCCATCAGGGAAATGGAACCGCGGCGGTATTTGCCGACGACCCCACCGTTGCCACGTTTTCGATCCATCAGGACCACATCTATCCGATGGACAGACCCCCCAGCACGATCGACATCGGCCTCATGCCGGGCACCAACGACAAGGCTTACTTGAAAGAGCTGGAACGCTGGCTACTACCCCTCTTCGATAGCCAAGCCCCGGATCTCGTCGTCTACGTCGGAGGCGCCGATCCGTACTGCGAGGATCAACTCGGATCCCTGGCACTCACACGCGAGGGGCTCAGCAAACGCGACGCGCTCGTCGCCAACGCATGCAAGGATCGCGGCATCCCTCTACTTGTGGTTCTTGCAGGCGGCTACGCCTACAAATTCGAGGATACGGTCGGCATTCATCTGGAGACCATTCGGCAGGCCCGCAACCTCTGGAAACCGACAAGCGCCCAGGGCGATTCGTAGAGCGGTGGCTCTGCAGCGGCTTCGCATCAGGTCCCGACGTTCGGGGACGTTCAGGGACGAAATGCATCCCGCAGCCAGGTCGCCTGAGCGCGCCCTCCGCGGACCCGCACGCTGACGACGTCGAAACGGCACACGCACCCGCGTGCGTTCTCCTGACGCAGGAAATCGCGAGCTGTTGCGATGATTTTTCGCTGTTTGCGACCGTCGACCGCGTGCTCTGGGTCACCAAAGTCCGATCGATGTCGTGCCTTCACCTCGACGAAGGCCACGACATCTCCATCTCGAACGATGAGATCGATCTCACCTTGCCGGCACCGGTATCGCTCGGCCAGAACCCGACAGCCGCGTGACTCCAGCTGCCTGGCGGCAAACTCCTCCGCCGCGCGACCGAACACCTGAGTCCACCCACTTCTCGATCTCCGTCCCATGACCCTCCGCTCATCCATATGGGATGGCCACGGACTAGGGGATGGAACGGGCAAGCTGGCCGCCAGGCTAACCAGCCGTGGAGCGTACACGCCAGCGCACCCCCTGCGGCGTGTCCTCGAGGTCGATTCCGTGCTCCTGGAGCTCATCCCTAATGCGATCAGCCTCGGCGAAATCGCGGGCGGCACGTGCACGAATGCGCGCGTCGATCATCTCGAGAAGATCCTCCGACACCGATGGTCCCATCGCCAGGAGAACCTCATCATCAATCTCGATCCGCCGCTCAGTTTGCTCTTCGGCCTCGGGCAGGACTGCCCAGATGCCATCCGCCTCTCTGATCCAGTCCAAGGCCGCAGCCGCATCCTCGCGACTCATACTGCCCTGGTCAAGAGCGGTGTGGGCTTCGCGAACCAACGTAAACAGGTGCCCGAGTGCACCGCTGGTGTTGAGATCATCGAGCAGGGCGTTGCGGAACTCTGCGGCTACTCCTGACAAGACCTCGGAAAACGGAACCTCCGCAACTTCCCCGGGGGCCCGCGAGGAGACCGCCACGTCCGCACCCGACACGCCCCGCTTCCGCAACGACGGCATCTCCTGCTCGAGGCGGAGAACCAGCTCGACGAGCCGGTCGACGGATGCCTGGGCCTGGCTCAAGGCTTCGAAAGTGAAGTTGAGCTGCTTGCGGTAGTGCACCGACGAGAGCATGAAGCGCAGCGCGCTGGGGCTGTAACCTTTGTCCAGCAACTCTTTGAGCGTGTACTGGTTCCCCAGGCTCTTGCTCATCTTGGTGCTGTCGACGATGAGATGCGCACAGTGCATCCAGACGCGAGCGAAGGGCTCGCCGGTGGCCGCGGTGCTCTGCGCAATCTCGTTCTCGTGGTGGGGGAACATCAGGTCGACGCCCCCCAAATGGATGTCGAAATCTGTCCCCAGGTACTTCATGCTCATTGTCGAACACTCGAGGTGCCATCCCGGGCGGCCGCGGCCGATCTTCGTATCCCAGGCCGGCTCTCCCTCCTTGGCCGCCTTCCAGAGGGCGAAATCGCGCACATCTTCCTTCTCGTACTCGTCGCCCTCGACGCGACCGGTAGAACGTAGCTGGGAAGGATCGAGTCGCGACAGGATCCCGTATTCAGGAAAGCTGGACACACTGAAGTAGATTGAGCCGTCCTGCTCGTAGGCGTGCCCCCGATCGAGAAGGCGCTGAACCAGATCGACCATCTCCTCGATGTGCTCGGTAGCTCTCGGATACAGGGTTGCCGGTTTGATGTGCAGAGTCTCGAGGTCCTGGAAGAATGCCTGGGCGTAGGTCTCGGTATAGTCCGCCAACGATTGGCCAGTGCGCAGAGCTCCGGCGATCGTCTTGTCGTCGACGTCGGTGATGTTCATGACCAGACGAACTGGGTACCCCGCCCATTCCATCGTGCGGCGCAGGATGTCCACCCACACGTTGAAGCGCATGTTGCCGATGTGGGCGTGGTCGTAGACCGTAGGGCCGCACGCGTACAAACGCACGTCCGTCGGATCGTCAGGCTCGAATGCCTGTACGCTTCGGCTCAGAGTGTTGTAGAGCTTCAACATGATCTATGCGGGGGGGGTATCGTTGCGGGCCTATTCTTCGCGCACCAAGATCGCAGGCAGCTCGCGTCCACCGCGAAGAGGGCTGAGCCTGACCTCGACCCCCTCCCCCACGATCGACAAGGTGGCCCGAATAGCGCCCTTCGCTCCTGAATGCGCATCTGTGGGGGGCGTACCCTCAGGACCGCCGCGGCGACCACAGATTTCATCGATCGCGACTCGAATCTGCTCCTCGACCTGCTCAGGAGATTCGATATCGCTGCCCTCGACCATGAGCAACTCCTCGACAAAGCCCATGAGAAGAGCAACCACAAAGTCGTCACACGGGAGGCTGAACCTCGCTTCGTGGCCTACGAAAGACTCATCCATGTCGAATCACCGAGATCACACGGATCCACCGCTCTGTCAACGCATCTAGGCGCTCGAAGTATAGCCCATGATCTCCGTGGGGTCGTAGACGATTCCACGACCGGTCCGCGGCCCCAGCGACCTCAAAGATTACTGAAATATGCCCTGGCGAGAGCGATATCTCGCCGAATCTGACTCGCGAGCTCATCAGCGCCGGGGAACTCGATCTCCTCGCGCAGCTTCAGCAGGAACTCGAGATCCATTCGGTGGCCGTAGAGGTCGCCCTTGTAGTCGAGCAGGTGAGCCTCGATCGTGGTGGCGCCTCCGGCGCCGAAAGTGGGCCGCGTACCGATGTTCGTAACTGCAGGAAATTTCTTGCCTTCCACCAGAGCTCGCGTCACATACACCCCTGCAGGTGGTAGCAATCCGTTCTCCGGCAATAGGTTCGCGGTAGGCGCTCCCATTTCTCGCCCACGTTTGCCTCCCTGGGCCACTTCGCCTCGGAGTGTCAGTGGTCGACCAAGAAGTCCTGTCGCACCCTCCATGTCACCTTCTCTAATGAGCTGACGCACCCACGATGAAGAGATGGGCCGATCGTCATGGAGGACCTCGGGGACGACCGTCAGATCGAACCCGCGTGCGGCGCCAAGATCTCGGAGATAGGCGACATCACCCGCACCGAAACGTCCGAATCTGAAGTAGCTGCTGACATGCAGAGCGGCGAGATTCAATGTGCCGAGGAGAAAGTCTCCGACGAAAGCCTCCCGGCCTACCGCCGCCACATGCTCATCGAAGGGAATGACCACGATTCCATCTACACCAACGGCAGCGATCTCCTCGAGTCGTTGATCCAGGGTCTGCATCAGACTCGGCGGCTCGTTCGGCTTCAGGAGGGCACGCGTATGAGGATCGAACGTGCACACAACGGAAGCACATCCTCTCTCTCTCGCGTCCGCAATGACGCTCTCGATAGCCCCCTGATGGCCGAGGTGGACTCCATCGAAGTTGCCGATCGACACGACCGGCGCGTCGAAATCGTGATCGAGACCAAGGAATCCACGCACCACACCCATCAGGCATCATCCCCTGGCATCGGCATCTCGATCACCAGCCCGTCGTAGGCCACGCCGATGTCATCGCTCAACTCTTCCTCCAGGCTCGCATGGTCGAAATCGTGCGAAAGGTGGGTCAGCAGTGCACGTGCGGGCTGCAATCGACCGATCTGCTCGAGAGCCTGGTCGAGCGTGAAGTGGGAGGGGTGCGGCTCTCGACGTAGGGAGTCGATCACCAGGAGCTCCAACCCTTCCAGCTGCCCGGCTGCCTCAGCCGGAATCTCACTGCAATCGGTGACGTAGGCGAAGTTGCCGATTCTGTAGGCGGTAATGCGCATGCTGTCGTGCCAAACCGGGATCGGTATGATCGTCCGCCCGAACAGGTCGAAAGGTTCACTGACACCGTGCAGGCTGAGGCGAGGTACGCCCTTCGCCCCGGGCACGAAAGCATACTTGAAGGTGTGCTGGATCGCCGCCATCGTCTCGGAGTTTCCATACAATGGAATCGCAGAGCGCTGCCGATAGTTGTAGAGACGAACATCGTCGAGCCCGAAGATGTGGTCAGCGTGCGGGTGCGTGTAGAGCACTGCATCGACGCGCTCGAGCCCGGCGCGCAGTGCCTGCTGGCGAAAGTCGGTCGACGTATCCACCAGAACCTTCACGGTCCGCGTGGCATCACCCTGCCCTTTCCCGACGTTCGACGTTCCACCATCCACCGCCGCGTCCCATTCCAGCAGGAGGCCGGCGCGTAAACGCTGGTTGCGCGGATCCTCAGACGTGCAAACTGGGCATTCGCAAGTGAGCACGGGAACGCCCACCGACGTACCTGTGCCGAGAAAGGTCACCTTGATGGAGCTGCCCGTCATCGCTGCGCCGACTCCAGGCCGAGGACGACCGGTAGCTCATAGAGTGTGGAGAGGACCCAATCAGGAGCCGGATCAGACACCTCCCAGGAAGGCATCTCCGGGTGGGGGACCCAGGCAGCCCTCATCCCGCAGGCCACGGCTCCGACAATATCCTTCTCGAGCGAGTCACCGACATGGACAATCTCATCCAGCGGACAACCGGCTGCTGCTGCGGCCGCTGCGTACATGGCGGGGTCGGGCTTGGTCACCCCGACCTCCTCAGATGTGAGCACAAAGTCGAAATACCGGGCAATCTGCGTCGTCTCCAACTTCAAGTGCTGAACCTCCGTAAAACCGTCCGTGACGCAACCAACGAGCACCTGCCCAGCAAGGACATCCAGTACCTCGCGGGCACCTGGGCGTAGGTAGGGCAGTCTGCCGTAGCGCTGCAGATAATCCTCGCCGATGGCTGTTGCGTCATGCGACGTCGAACCCACGTCCCGAAGCGCACGCTCGAACCTCTGTTCCTTTACTGTTCCCACGTCGACCTCACCTGCATCGTATTGCGCCCAGAGGATCTTGTTGTGATAGTGGAACCGGTCGACGAAGGTATCGACGCGTATATCCGGAAGGCTTTCTGATGCGATCAGGCGCAGGGCCTCCGCCTGGGCCCGGCGATGGTCCCAGAGGGTGTCATCGAGATCGAGGGTAACGCATCGCAGAGTGCCCATCGGGCGCTGATTCTAGCATGGGGCCACCGGCACCTAATTCGGGAGATGGTCAACGAGATGGCCGACAATCCTTCATCTAAAAGAACGAGCCCGACGCTGGTCTTCTACACGCGTTCAGGCTGTCACCTCTGTGATGTCGCCAAGGAGCAGCTCGAGCAGCTTCGCAGCCGAATTCCTTTCGAGATCGAGGTGCGAGACGTCGACCAAGATGAGGGATGGATGGATCAGTTCGGCGACCAGGTGCCGGTGGGTGTCTTAGATGGACGGAAGGTCTTCAAGTTCCGCATCGACAAAAATCGTCTCGAGAAGGCCCTCCAATCCACCCATGTGATGCCCTAGGCCACTTCTGCACGGTGCTCAGCGTTGGCGAAAAACCTCCGATGACCGCTTGACTCTCTTGTTTCTTGCTGTAACCTACCGATCGGTCGGTAGGCTACTGGCACCAGCACCAACAGAACTAATCCCAAATATGGACCATCCTCAAAGCTCGTCTCGCGAGCGCCTCGATCATGAGACCCGTACGGCGCAGATCTATCAGGCTGCCGCACGAATCTTTTGTGAACAGGGCTTCGGGCAGGCCTCGATGAGCGAGATCGCCGCCGCCACCGGCATGACCAAGGCCGGTGTTTATCACCATATCGACAGCAAAGACGAGCTCCTGTTCGGG
>CALAKE010000177.1 GCA_937922775.1 uncultured bacterium
TGCCGAGAGATTGGCATCCTGGGATCGGAAGACGTGGCCACCCGGGGTCAATGGCGAGCGTACCGAATGCTGGTCACGACCTTCCCGCTACCTTCTCGCGGCTCACATATTGTCCCTCTGCTTCTACTAGTAACTTACTAGGGCCTGTTAACACTATCGTAGCCCATCGGCGATTAAGGCGAACTGGATAAATCCCAGGAACATGACGTCGAGCTTGTCGAAGCGTGAGAAGATTCGGCGGAAGCCTTTCAATCGACGAAATAACCGCTCGATCTCATTGCGACGACGATACATCTCCCGGTCGTATTCCCAGGGTGCAGGCCGATTTTTCTTGGGTGGCACAACCGGCGTAAAGCCGAGATCTAGCGCCAGTTGTCGTGTTTCGGCGCCTTCGTATGCCCGGTCCATCACCAAGAACACGGGTGATTCCGCCTGCGGCAGGGTGCGCAGCAGCTTCCGTCCCTCCGGTGCGTCGTGTACCTGTCCTGGTGAGAGCGAAAACGTTATTGCCGTTCGAGCATCTGCGGCAACCATATGAACTTTGGTGGTCCATCCTCCTCGAGATTTTCCGATCGCCTGCGGGCCGTTTTTTTTAGGGCTCCAGTGCCGTCCGGATGGACCTTGATGATCGTGCTGTCCAGCGACATCGCCTCGATCTTAATCCGCACGATCTGCTCCTGCTGGAGAGCCGCAAAGACCCGATCTAGCACACCTGCCTTGGCCCAGCGGTTCATTCGTGTATAGATCGTATGCCAGTTGCCAAAGCGTTTTGGCACACCTCGCCACTTGCAGCCGTGCTCCGCGACATACAGGATCGCGTTCAATACTTGAAGGTTCGATATGCTTACATTGCCGCGCTGACGCGGCAGGCAGCCCTCGATCCGACGATACTGTTCCTCTGTGATTTCCATACACGCAGCTTATCACAGGATCGACCGTTAGTGTTAACAGACCCTAGTAACTACCGAGTAAGAAGACCGAGGGCAAGGCGCGCGCCCCCCTGCGACTCCCCACCGCCCCCGTCTAGTAGGAATCCAGCTCCCCGATTTCCGACTCCACTGCGTCGAGCACGGTCAGGCCTTCGACCGCCGTCTTCATCGCGTTGTGGTCGGGATATAGCGGGCGGTCGACGTCCAGATACTCGACGTGCTGGCGCACTGCCGCGTGAGCGGCCTTCGTGCCCCTGCCTGGCTCGTAGTCACGAAGATCCAGAGCCTGGGCCGCCGCCATCATCTCGATGCCGAGCACGCCACAGCCCAGATCGAAGATCTGCCGCGTCTTGAGGGCGGAGTTCATGCCCATTGAAACGAAGTCTTCTTGGTCGGCCGCGGCCGGTATCGACTGGATGTAGGCCGGCGCCGAGAGAATTCTCTGCTCGACGATCTGCGTGTCGGCGGTGTACTGGCTCAGCATCAGGCCCGAGAACATGCCGGCGCCCTTGGTGAGGAACGGTGGCAGGCCAACGCTGAGGGCCGGGTTGGTGAGCCGGTTCAATCGTCTCTCCGACAGCACGCTCACCATGCAGACAGCAGCACCGAGAGTGTCGATCGGCAGGCTCACCGGGGTGCCCTGAAAGTTGGCGCCCGTCAGTACGACCTGGTCGTCGGGCAGGAAGATGGGATTGTCGCCCACACCGTTCGCCTCGATCAGAATCTGCTCGCGGGTCCAGCGCAACTGGTCGCGCGCCGCGCCGATCACCTGGGGCGTCGAACGCATGCTGTAGGCGTCCTGGACCTTCACCTTTTCCTTGCCAGTGAGAAGATCGGAGCCCTCCGTGACCCGCCGCAGGTTGGATGCACAGGTAACGGCGCCACGAAAGCCGCGTAGCTCGTGCAGCCTCGTGTCGTAGGGCTTCATGTTGGCCCTGAGCGCCTCCAGCGACATGGCCGTAGCGATCTCGGCCTGCTTCAGCCAGCGCTCAGTGTCGTAAACCGTCAGCGCGCCGATCGCGTTGATCAGATTGGAACCGTTGATGGTCGCGAGGCCGTCCCGCGCCTTCAGGCCGGGTACGGGGATGCCGGCCTTCTCCAGCGCGACCGCCCCCGGCAGACGCTCTCCATCAAAAAACGCCTCGCCCTCGCCCATCATCAGCAGGGCGATCTGGCTCATCGGTGCCAGGTCGCCGCAGGCCCCCACAGAGCCTTTCTCACAGACCACGGGCGTGACGCCACGGTTGAGCATCTCGACCAGAGTCTGGGTGATTTCGAGCCGGCAACCGGAGTGGCCGTTGGCATGCACGTTGGCGCGCAGAAGCATGGCCCCGCGAACGTGGTCGATGGGCGCCGGCTCGCCGATTCCAGCTGCGTGGTTGTAGATCAGGTAGCGCTGGAAATCGCGCACCTGGTCATCGTCGAGGACGACCTCGGAGAACTCTCCGATGCCGGTGTTGACCCCGTACATGATCTCGTGTGCCGCGATGCGTTCTTCGATGAAAGCACGGCACACACGGATGCGCTCCGTCGCGTCTGGATGTAGCTCGACCTTCTCGCCACGACGAGCGACAGCTTCAATATCTTCGATGGTGAGGGAATGTCCCGTCAGTGTGATCGCCACCCGGTCTCTCCTTGCTCTGCTGCTCGGGTCTTGAAGCGTTGGGACCCGAGCGTTATCGGGTCGGTCGCTCCCACCCACCCCGCAGCAACCGGAAGACCCGGTCCGCGTGGCGATGATTATAGTCCGGATCGGATTCGATG
>CALAKE010000178.1 GCA_937922775.1 uncultured bacterium
GCGCCGACGCTGCAGGAGATCGGCGTGCGGTTCGGACTTTCGTCTCCGGCCACCGTCTACAAGCACGTCGAGCAACTCGTCCAAAAGGGATACCTGCGCAAAGCCGCTCACCAGGGGCGTGGTCTGCAGCTCGTCGACCCAGAGCCGATCCGTACCGTAGAGGTTCCTCTGCTCGGGCAGGTCGCCGCGGGACGACCGATCGAGGCCATCGCCGACCCCGAGATGATCAACCTGCCGCCCGACTTCGTCGGCCGTAAGCCCACCTATGTTCTGCGCGTGCGCGGAAACTCGATGATCGAGGAGCAAATCCGAGACGGCGACTACGTCATCGTGGAGGACCGCACGACGGCCGACAACGGTGAGACCGTCATCGCTCTGCTCGGTGAGGAGGAGGTTACCCTCAAGAAATACTTTCGAGAGGGTCCGAACATAAGACTCCAGCCGGCCAATCCGGCCATGGAGCCTGTCGTCATCGACGAGAATCAGGTGCGAGTGCAGGGAGTCGTGATCGGAGTGATGCGTCGCTACCGAGACAGGTAGGCGGCAGCAGCCAGGTATCCAGCCTCCTGACCGACATCGAAGTGCCGTCCGTCGATCCTGTGCCCCGCCAGCCCCACGGTTCCGATGAGGTGCTGGAAGGCGGGCACGTCGTCCCACTCGCCCGCAGAAGGTGGTCCCGTGGCCTCCAGCGCGTCGTAGAAGCGCGCATCGAGCACGTAGCGGGCACAACCCCTCAGCACCCGGGCGCCGCTCTCCATGCGGAACTTCCCCGGCCGTTTGTCCTGCAGTGCCGAGATACGGAATGCCGCACCTGAAATGTGGTCCAGCGCGACTCCCCCGACGTTGCCGTAGAGCCCTGCATCGGCGGCGTGAACTTCGGTCAGGCCAATTGCGTTCATTCCCGTCGATTCGAAGGTGGATGCCACCTGGGCAACCGCGGGAGTCTCGCTGTCGAACCAGTTGTCTGGCAGAACCACGGCGAAGGGATCGTTCCCGGTGAAAGGTTTACAGCGAATCAACGCGTCCCCAATCCCGCGCGGCTCCTCCTGCTCGACGAAATGGAGTTCGACTCCGGCCAGCAGATCATGAAGCTCGGCTAGGCGAGGTTCCGAGCGTTCGGGGCGGATTGCCAACTCCAGGTAGTCCCGGACCAACGGCTGGTGCGGCGAGACGATCACCAGGAGGGCGCGAGCACCTGCCTGAGCTGACTCACGCACGGCCCAGTGCACCATCGGGCACAAGCCTACCGGCAGCAAGACCTTCGGAAGCACAGCGGTAGCCGGCAACAGCCTACTGCCCGAGCCCGCGGTCGGGACTACGGCCCAGGGCACCAAGGCGTCCTACTCCCCTGCCCTATCGGGTCGCGACACCAGGGCGAAGTCGTAGCTCACGTCACCACGCGTCCATAGGTACATCGCGTACATCTCCAAGGCGAATGGCCCAAAACCGAGAAACCCGAGTACGGGCATCTCGAAAATTCGCCATTCGGGAAAAAACGGCACGGTATAGATCCACTTGGCGCCAGCCCAATAGTTCCAAAACTCCCACAGGAGCCCGCACACGTAGCCGCCGAGAAGCAGAGGAAGAGCCCGTCCCACAGACCCCCGCTCCCAGTCCGCGAGAAACGAGGGAAGCCCGCGCCGGGCATTGAGTGGATCGCACAACAGGATGAAACCGATCCAGACGGGGGCAAACACATAGCGAGAAGGAAACAACATCGGCCCCACGAGCATGGCTACGCCGATCGCCACAATCAACCGGGCTCGACGATCGAGCGGCCGCTGGATTGTCGGCTGGAGCACGACTCTTTTTGACAAACCCCCGATCAGGTCTGCCGTCTCGATGAGCGCTGGCAGGATGCTGGCGAATGCCACCGCGTATCCCAGAAACCTGACCCGCGGGTTGGCCGGCAATCCCACGTAGTGCCAGTTGTCCAGGAAGAAGTTGTAGTACTCGAACACCAGCCAGAGCGGGATCGAGAGCGCGGTGATGTTGCGAAACTCCGGGAACGCATCGACAAGCAGGGATCTGCCCCGCAGGCGGCGGACCACCCCATCGACAAAAACGATGTATCCCCACCAGACCAGGGAGGTGAAGAACACCTGGACAACCGGCACTCCGGCGAACAGTAGCGCCTGGCACCCCAGGATCCACGCCAAGCCCAGCCATGCGTGATACCCGCGCGCGAAGAATGCAGGCGGCGAGCTCATGGCGAGTCAGACCGCTGGCCCGCTGTGCAGCAGACAATTCGCCACATATGCAGGGGAGGCACCTTTTCACAATGCTCTACGACCAGACCCGCGCGCTCGAAGAGGGGCTCGAGCGGAAACTCCGCATGGAATCCCAGAAGCCGGGAAGTCGTCCGGGTCAAGGCTCGGGTAACGCCGGCGACACCACGACGCGACGTGCTGAAGTGGTTCAGGATGACCAGTCGCCCTCCCGGACGGCAGACCCTCTCCATCTCGTGCAGGATGGCGATGGGATCAGGTGCGGCCGAAACCACGTAGGGGGCAAGGGCCGCGTCGAAGGTGTCATCAGCGAACGGCAGGCGCCCACCGTCTCCTTCGATCAGCATCGCAGAGCCGTTCGCACCCGCCGCCCTCGCGGCCGCGCGATCCAGCATGGCGCGGGAGAAATCAGCACCGACGAAAGTGCAGCTTTGCGGCAGGAGCGGCAACGACAATCCCGTCCCCACTCCGACCTCGATCACTTTGTCACCGGGCTCGATTCTCAGATGCTCGATGGCGCGTCGTCGAGCCCGGGTAAATGCCGGCCCGAAGATCCAGTCGTAGACGAGCACCCAGCGTGAGTAGGCCTCCTGTACGGTGCTGGCGTCCATCTCGTGCGACATCAGATACGGCCTCGATTCCTGAGCTCTTCCGTGGACGTGCTCACCTCATAAACGTCTTCATCATGAGCCAACGCGATATCGCCCTCGAAGGCGCTGGCCGCCTCTGCAACGAGCTCCTCGGCCTGGCGATCGGCCTCGACGTTCAGGTGAATCAGGATCAACCTGGCCACCCGTGCCGCGCCGGCTATCCGTCCCGCCTCGAGAGCGCTCGAGTGGCTGTGATCGAATCCGGACCGATGTCGGTGCAACCCACCACAATCATGCAACAGAAGCTTCGCTTCGTGTGCCAGGGACTGCACGGCCTCGCTGGGCCGCGTATCTGATGAATGGCATACAGCAAGATCTCCAGTCTGGAAGCGCAGGGCAACCGTGTCGCGGCCGTGTGCAGCGGGGCTGGCAGAGATTCGCACATCATCATCTTCGACTACCACGGCTCCCGGAATCATCTCGACTGGCCGAAGGTCGAGATCTGCGTATCGCGGACCCCACTGATCGTGCGCTGTGACCATTGCCCGAACGGTTTCGAGTGTTTGTTCCGGGGCGTGGATGGTGAGGCTTTCCAGATCTGCCCCGATCGCCAAGGCATGTACCAGGTGAGGTACGCCATACACGTGGTCGACATGGTTATGAGTGAGGATGACGCGGCGAAGAGCATCCGCCCGCAACCCCAGCCGCGCAAGTTTGTGAACAACGCCGCCGGGGCAGTCCACCAAGGTCGTCCCCACCTCCGTCTCGATCGCCAGGCCCATCGTGTCACGCACTGCACTCGTCATTCCGGCCGACGACCCCAGTACGTGGACGCGCAAGCTCGGTCCCATGCTCACTCCCTCCCGAAATCCAGAGCGTTCACCGATCGTGCACCATGGGGACGAAGCGGACGGGCAAGATCTGTCGCACCCGAACCTCGCCGTCCTCTTCCTTCACCAGCAACATGAGCACCTGGTTTCCATACCGCGGCCCAACGGGAACGACCATGCGGCCACCGATCTCGAGCTGCTCGACCAGCCTTTCTGGAATCGACTCCGGTGCGGCCGTCACGATAACCCGATCGAACGGGGCCTCCTCCGGCCAGCC
>CALAKE010000179.1 GCA_937922775.1 uncultured bacterium
CGTCGTCGAGCCAGCGGTTGGGGCTGAACCGCTCGACGCAATAGATCGGCGTACCGGCGAGTAGCGATCCCATTACCTGCATCCAGAGGGCGTTGGAGTGGAACAGCGGCATGCAGACGTAGTAGCGCTCGGCCTCCGACAGCTTGAGCGTACGGGCCGTGCCGAGCCCGAGGAGGTAGCAGTGGGCGTGGGGCATCAGCACGCCCTTGGAAGGACCCGTGGTGCCCGAGGTGTACATGATGCAGGCGATGTCGTAGGGACTCGGGGTCGGGAGATCGCCTCCGGCATCGTGGGGTAATCTCGACAGCTCCTCGAAGGTCAACTGCCGCAGGTTGGCGAAGACGGCCGGCATGCGTTCGGGCACCCCACCGCCGATGAAAACGACCGCCTGGATGTTGGCATCGCCGGGATCGACATCTTCGAAAGCGTCCGCCAGCGCGCGGTCGACGAACACGACCTTCGGTTCGGAATTGCGCAGCTGATGCTCGAGGAACGCTCCCTTCAGTTCCGTGTTGATGGGCACGAATACGGCGCCGAGCTTCTGCGTCGCCAGCATGGCCAGCATGAACTCGACGCGGTTCTTCACCAGCGCGAGCACCCGGTCCTCGGGCTCGACCCCCAGCGTCGCCAGGATGCGGGCCAGCCGATCTGTCTCGGCATCGAAGCCGGCGAAGGTCAGCCGGGTGCCGTGCTCGAACGCCATGAATTCGCGCTCGCCATGGCGGGCGGCCTGCCTGCGCACGAGATCCACGGTTGTCCAGCTGCTTTTGTCCGCAACGCGAGTCGTCATATCGCCCTCCTGCAATCGTCTATTCGGGCCGCCTCAATGGGCCCCCCCAGAGGCCTCCGTCGCCGATCAATTCCAGGACCGGTCGACCCCTGTCTTCCGTCAGGGTCATCGTGCCCGCCGATCCAGGTGCAATCCAGCGAGCCCTTCCCGCGATCACTTGCAAGTCTCCCCCACGGAAACTCTCCAATCCGGTAACTTCGAAGTTCCCGTCTTCTTTGATCGTGAGCGTTACATTGAACATACTACCTCTGGGGCCCATCAAAGTTCCCTGCCAGGTCCCCTTTATGTCTCGAATATTCTCGATAGGGTTCTTGAGCGGGATCGTGGCACATCCAAAGAGGAGCCCCGCCACTAGCACCATAGACAGAAGACATCCCTTCCATGAAAGCGATCTCGCCGGCACCAGACACTTCCTTTCTCAGGTTTGATACTACGTGCGAATCTTCCGGAGCGCGGAACGGGCAAAAAGAGCCTTTGAGCAGCCTTGGGCTCCTCTTGCGTGAAACATCTGGGCCGGGCGTCCCACCCGACGTTGCGTCATAGGTGCTCGTCGTGGGGCCTGCTGTGCGCATCGTTCGTTCCCGATTTGGGAAACGAACATAGCCAAACATGTCGCGTCACACAACCCCCCTCTGGGCGAAGGAGAGGTCAGCAGAGGCCTGCGTGCTCTCGACCATCACGCCTTGCCGTCGCGAAACCGTACTCCCAAGGACGGGAGTTCAGGCGGGGCGGGCTGATCGAGAACGCATGCGGCCACCCCGACAACCGTGTCCGGCATCGCATCCCGAAACGAACGGGCCTCCCCGTCCAAACACCTCTGTGACAAGCGGTTGCCCCGACTGCACTGGGCTTCCGCCTGGCGGCGAACCTTGACGATAGGCTACGATCCGGCTACCCCTTGAAGTGGAGCGCTCGAAGGAGACGCCCCGACCGGGGGCGACGGGGGTTGAGCCGGAAGGGGACGAGGCCGCGCCGGGATGAAGACGCCTAAAGACAGCCCGATGCTGAGGTTCCTGATGGTCCTCACCATCTCCTCGATGGTGGGCCTGCAAGGGTGGCGAACGCTCTTCAACAACTTCGCGGTGGAGGTCGCGCACCTCGAAGGCTACCACGTCGGCGTGATCCAATCGGTCCGGGAGATCCCGGGGTTCCTCGCGCTGCTGGCCGTGTACGTGATGTTGGTGCTGCGGGAGCATCGGCTGTCGGCCGTCTCGATCGTCGTCCTCGGCGGGGGAGTTGCGCTCACCGGCCTGTTTCCGAGCTACCTGGGCTTGCTCGCCACGACGCTGGTCTTGAGTTTCGGCTTCCACTACTACGAGACGACCAACCAGTCGCTGACGTTGCAGTACTTCGACCGGCACACCGCGCCGGTCGTGTTCGGCAAGCTCCGCAGCCTTTCCGCGGCCTCGAACGTCGGCGTAGGGATTGGCATCCTCGTCCTGTCGTCGATTTTGAGCTATCGCCAGATGTATCTCATCATCGGGGGACTCACGATCGCGGCGGGAATTTGGGGGCTGGGCCGAGATCCCACCGACGAGACCGTGATTCCACAGCGCAAGCAGATGGTCCTGCGCAGAGAATATCTGCTGTTCTACTTTCTCACGTTCATGTCGGGGGCCAGAAGGCAGATATTTGTGGCTTTTTCGGTTTTTCTGCTCGTCAAGATATTTGAGTTCAGCGTGCAGGAGATCACTACGCTTTTCCTCATAAACAACATCATCAACTACTTCGTCAGCCCACTCATCGGACAGGCGATCGTTCGTTTCGGAGAACGTCCAGTTCTTTCGTTGGAGTACTCGAGCCTCATCTTCATTTTCTTGGTCTATGCCTTCACGAGATCGAAGATCGTTGTGGCTTTGATGTACATTCTGGATCACATCTTCTTCAATTTCTCGATCGCCATCCGAACCTACTTCCAGAAGATAGGGGACCCGCAAGACATCGCGCCGAGCATGGCGATGGGGTTCACGATCAACCACATCGCGGCCGTCGTGATCCCCGTGATCGGCGGCGCCCTGTGGATGGTGGATTACAAGATCCCGTTCGTGGCCGGTGCGGTCATGAGCTTCGTCTCCCTCGTGGCGGTGCAGTGGATTCCGTCTGGAAGCTCACGCGTGAGGCGCGAGGGGTGAGGGGTCGTGTTTGACTTGGATCTCCGACCCCACTATGTTTCGCTCCCGACCAC
>CALAKE010000180.1 GCA_937922775.1 uncultured bacterium
GCTCAAGAACGGCCTCCTCCTCGAACAGCAGCTGGGCACGAACCCCTACAAGTTCGGCATGGTTGGTGCTACCGACAGCCATACCGGTCTGGCTACTGCCGAAGAGGAGAACTTCTTCGGAAAGTCCACCAGCGTAGAACCTTCCGCTACGCGGATTGAACACCCGTTTATCGAGTCCGATCTCGGCGCCATCGAGGGCTATATGCTGTCTGCCTCCGGCTACCAGGGTGTATGGGCGACCGAGAACACCAGAGCGGCGATCTGGGACGCCATGAGGCGCAAGGAGACCTACGCCACCACCGGCCCGCGCATGATGGTGCGCTTCTTCGGCGGCTGGGACTTCAATGACGATGACCTGCGCAACAGGGCGCCGGCTGTCATCGGTTATGAGAAGGGCGTCCCCATGGGAGGCGATCTGCGGGAGGGGCCAGCCGGCGAGGCGCCGACGTTTATGGTCTATGCTTTGCGAGACCCCATCGGAGCCAACCTCGACCGCATTCAGATCGTCAAGGGCTGGCTCGACGAGGCCGGCGAAACCCACGAGAAAGTCTATGACGTGGCCTGGTCGGGAGACCGCAGACCCAACGCTCAGGGGAAGCTGCCGCCGGTGGGCAATACCGTGGACCTGGAAGCGGCCACCTGGAGGAACACCATCGGCGCCTCCGAGCTCATGACCGTGTGGACCGATCCGGACTTCGATGCAGGGGAGGATGCCTTCTACTACGCTCGCGTGCTCGAGATCCCGACACCGCGCTGGGTGGTCTACGACAGGGTGCGCCTCGGCGCAGAGATCCCGGAAGAGGCTGAACTGATCGGTCAGGAACGTGCCTACACTTCGCCGATCTGGTACACGCCGTAATGAATGCAGAATGCAGAACGAGACGATTTGAGATTGTAGATTCGCAAGACAGTCGCCTGCTCGACTGAGAGAAAACTTCCGATTGGAGGGAGAGAGCATGAAAACGAAGCGAGCTCGACTGAGCGGCGTGTACCTGGCCCTGACGGCACTGACGCTGCCAGCCGTAGCCATGGCGCAGGAGTACACCTATCCCGATAGTATGCGCCAGGCACCGAATATCTACTCACCCTATGTCGCGCGAGTTGCATCCGATGCCGACCTTGCCGAAGGGGTCTACTGGGGCGACACCCACCTGCATACCAGCTATTCCACCGATGCCGGCATGTTCGGGAACACGCTCGGCCCCGATGTGGCCTACCGCTTTGCCCGGGGCGAGGAAGTCCTGACCTCACATGGATTGCGCGTACGCCTCATTCGCCCGCTCGATTTCCTGGTGGTGTCGGACCACGCCGAGAACCTGGGGCTCGCGCCCATGATCGCGGAGTCGAATCCTGAGCTACTCAAGAGCGAGTGGGGTCGCATGGTCCACGACATGGTGAAATCCGGTAACTCCCGCGACGCGTTCCAGGCGTGGATCACGGCGGTGTCCTCGAATGAGGACCCGATCGACAACCCGAGGATGATGCGCACGGTCTGGGATCGTGAGATCGCCTTCGCGGAAGAATACAACGAACCCGGTCGGTTCACCGCGTTCATCGGCTTCGAATGGACCTCGATCAACACAGCAGAAGCGCCCGGCAATTTGCACCGGGTCGTCATCTTCAAGGACGGTGCCGAAAAGGCGGGGCAGGTCCTGCCCTTCAGCACGCAGGACTCCTACGATCCGGAAGATCTTTGGGAGTACATGGCGAACTACGAGGAGGCCACCGGCGGCACCGTTCTGGCTGTGGCCCACAACGGCAACGTCTCCAACGGCCTCATGTTTCCCATCGAGCGACTGAACGGCGAACCGGTCGACCGGGCGTATGCCGAAACACGCATACGGTTTGAACCACTATATGAAGTCACCCAGATCAAAGGGGACGGCGAGGCACACCCGTTCCTGTCACCCAACGACGAGTTCGCCGACTACGGCTCGTGGGACAAGAGCGACATCGCGGGATTCAGGCCGAAAGAAGACTGGATGCTCCAGTACGAGTATGCCCGCTCCGCGCTGCAGATTGGCATGCAGCTGGAGGAGCAGCTCGGGGTCAATCCCTACAAATTCGGCATGATTGGGAGCACGGACGCGCATACGTCGTTGGCCACCACCCGGGAAGAGAACTTCTTCGGGAAGGCACCGCACCTGGAACCTGAGGCCGATCGCTGGAAGCACGTCATCATAGGCTCCTTGTCCGGCGACGAAACGTTGTCGAGCTATTCGTACGAGTCGATCGGCGCCGGCCTCGCGGCCGTCTGGGCCCGCGAGAACACGCGTGAGGGTCTCTTCGACGCGATGCAGAAGAAAGAAACCTACGCCACCACCGGGACGCGCATAACCGTGCGGCTATTCGGTGGCTGGGATTACGGAGAAGACGAAGTGTTCCGGCCCGATGCGGTGTCGATCGGATACCGGAAGGGCGTCCCGATGGGCGGCGACCTGCCCACGAGACCGGCGGGCAGGCAGGCCCCAGTGTTCATGGTTGGTGCCCTCAAGGATCCCTGGTCCGGCAACCTCGATCGCGTCCAGATCATCAAGGGGTGGATCGACGACAACGGTGAACGGCAAGAGCGGGTGTACGACGTGGCGGTCTCCGGCGGTCGAACGATCGGCAGCGATGGTCGCTGCAGGACCCCTGTGGGCAACACCGTCGACGTGG
>CALAKE010000181.1 GCA_937922775.1 uncultured bacterium
TGCCGGCCCTGAGCCTGCCGTGCGGCTTCGACGACGAGGGCCTCCCGATTGGCTTGCAGATCGTCGGCCGGCCGTTCGACGAGGATACGGTGCTGCGCGCCGGCTACGCGTTCGAGAATGCCACCGAGTGGCATGAGCGCCGACCTGCTATCTGACGCCGGCCTCGCGATGCACCACCGTCGCGACCAGGTTGTACAACCAGGCCAGCACCAGCCCGCCGAAGAAGCCGTCGAAGGTCGTGTAGAGCGTGCCGACCAGCAGGTCCCCGAAGGTCCCGGCATTCTCATACCCGGGGTAGATCGAGGCGAGACCTGACAGAAGCACGCCTCCGTATCCGGGCGCTGCCAGGGCAACGACGCCGACGAGGAAGATTGCGCCTCCGCAGATGAGCCCGACCGTGATCCCCAGTGCCAGGGGAGAAAGCTTCATGGTGGCTTGCTTCATGCCTGACTCCCTTCTTCTCGCGAGGCTCACCCCTCGCCGCGTTCGAAGATCACGAAGTACTGCCACTCCAGGAAATCGTATTGTTCGAGGAGGCGGAAGCCGTGCTCCGTCACCTGGTCGATCACGCCTTGGGAGCCGATACGGATGTGCGATTCCCAGTCGAGCCCGTCGCGCTCGAACAGGGGGTTCGGCATACGCTCCCAGTCGACGATCGCCATTCGACCGCCGGGCCGCAGTGCGGCGAGCATCCCTTCCAACATCGGGGCAGGCTGATCGAAGTGATGGTAGGTGTCGCTGATGAAGATCAGGTCCACGCTGCCTTCAGGGAGCATGGGGCTATCAGCACGGCTGAGGATCGTTTCGACGTTGGTGATGCCAATCTCTCCCGCGCGCCGCTCTAGATCTTCCAGGAACTCCGGAATGATATCGACGGCCAGAACCACACCGCCCGGCTCGATCAGGGGCGCGATCTGGCGCGTGAAATAGCCGGTTCCGGCGCCGACATCGGCTACCGTCATGCCGGGCTCGAGGGCGAGGGCGGCCAGAATCTCCTCGCTGTGCTGCCAGGTCTCGCGGTCGTCCTCCTCGAAGGCGCTCATCGCCGCTTCGCGCCCATCCGGTGTGAAGTAGCGAGCGTTCGGGCTGTCGGGATCGACCGGAATGGTGGCATGAGTTTCCACTGAGGCATCGCTCGCCGCCTCGTCGCCCGCCGGCTCGTCGTTCGCTGCCTCGTCGCTCGCCGGGTCCGCGGCCGCGCAAGCGAGGCAGAGGGCCAAGGCAGTCGTAGCGAGTATCACCATGAGGCTCTTCATGAATCTCATCCGTCTCTCCATTTCAGCGTATGAGGGCTCGAAATCTGTGGCTCGATATCAGGTCGACCGGTTCTGTTTATCAAGTTTGGAGGATATTAGCGACCACCGCGCGAAACCCGGAATGGCGGGGTTCGTCTTGATATCATGAGAGCCGACCCATTCGAGAGCGTCCGTCAATGCGAAAGCTGGATTCGCCGAAAATGGAAACTACACTCCGACCGCTGTTGTTTATCCTCGCTCTTCTCGTGCTGTCCGGCTCCGGCGCGGCCGCGGAAGCACCCCCTTTTCAGCTCGATGAGATCGATGCATTCATGGAGAGGGTCCTCGAGCGGCGCGAGATCAACTGGAGCGAGCTCTACGACTACGTCTTCAGCGAGACGATCAAGCTCAACTTCGCCGGCATGGAGATCGCGGCCATCGAGAGCTTCGAGCACGAGTACACCTGGTTCGTGCGCGACGGATACCTCGTGCGTAGCCCCTACCGAATGAATGGCGTCGAGGTGTCGGCAGATGAGCGTGCCGAGTACGAGCGGAAATGGCTCGACGATATGAAGGAGGGCGACCGTGACGAACGCATCGGTCGCGACAGCTTCTTCGACTTCGAGTTCGAGCCGGGCAACTACCTATTTGCCGGAAGAGAAGATTTTGAAGGTCGTGAGGTCCTGAGGGTCGAATATTACCCGACGAAGTTTTTCTCTGACGGGGAAGAAGGCGAGGCGGAAGACGAGGAGGACGAGTTCGAGAGGGCCTTCGACAAGACCTCACTCGTCACCATGCTGATCCTGCCCGAGGAACACCAGATCGTGAAGATCACGTTCGACAACGTCGGGTTGGAGTTCCTCCCCGGCCGCTGGTTGGTGCAGGTGGAAGAGCTGAAGGCGTCCATGATCATAGATGAGCCCGTCGAAGGCGTCTGGTTGCCGCGGATCATGGAGGCATCCGGTCGGATCGCGACCGCGTCGGGCAGGCTCTCGTTAGATTTCTCCCGTGCGTTCTACGACTACAAACAGACCGAGGTCGGGGCGCGGGTACTGTATGGACGTCCGAAGATCGAGGGCTGACATGAGGCTACTCGGCGTTCCGGTAGCGCTACTCGCCCTGTCGTTGGCCGCGGCGACCCCACTTGCCGCCGCCCAGGAACAAATCGCCGAGATTCGCTTTCACGGTAATCACTCGATCCCCGACGCCGAGTTGGTGGAGATTGCAGGCGTCAGCATCGGCGACCCGCTCACCGACGCGGTTCTCACACAGATCGAGCAGAACCTTCGCGGCAGCGGCCGTGTGGATTCGGTGGATATCCGCAAGAGGTATCGCTCTCTAACGCGCACCGACCAGGTCGTGCTGGTCGTCACCGTCCACGAAAGCGTCTCCGTGGCCCAGAAGCTGATGTTCATGCCAATCCTCTCGTACAGCGACGAGATCGGTTTCACCTTCGGCGCCCGCATCACGACGCTCGACCTTCTCGGGGCGAACGAGCGGATCTCCTTTCCGCTCTCGTGGGGAGGAATCAAGCAGGCTGCTGTGGAGGCGAGCTTCGATGTGGACCGGAGGGCCATCTCCGGAATCACTGCGGGCACAGGGATTCGCCGCATCAAGAACCCCCACTACGACATCGACGACACTCGGGTGAGCGTGTCGGGAGGGGTGTTCAAGCGCACGGGTCCCTTCCGCGCCGACTTCGAGGTCGACTGGCAACGAGTCGAATTCGCCGAAGCTACCGACGACCTCATGAACCTCGGCATCGGCGCGAAGCTCGACACCCGACAAGAGGAATATTTGCCCCGCAACGCCGTCTACCTGGGAGGGAAATACGACTGGCTCGCAATCCTCGGCGGTGAGCAGAGATACAACCGATTCTCCGCGGACGTGCGCGGCTATGTAGGCCTCATCGGCCATACCATCTTGGCGTCACAGTTTGTCTATAGGGGAACCGATGGACGCCTGCCCGACTACGAGCGCCTCTGGCTCGGTGGTGCCGAGACTCTGCGCGGCTACTCCACGGCCGAGTTCATAGGCGACAACCTGGCCACTGGCTCCCTGGAGTTCCGCTGGCCACTCAGGCCGCCGGTTCAAGTGGGACAGTTCGGTCTCGACCTGTTCGTCGACACAGGCACGGTTTACGACCATGGCCAATCACTCCGGGACGCCACGTTTTACACCGGTGTTGGTGGCGGCATGTTCTTCTTCGCGCTGGGATTCGGCTTGAAAGTAGATGTCGGGTACGGGCTGGAAGGAGAAGAAGCCGGAGGCGGCTGGCACTTTCATTTCAGCACGAAGTTCAGGTACTGAGGGCGGTCGAGGTACACGGGTCATAGGCTGAACGCAATTGAAGGTTACGCTCGTTTCCCCCTATCACGGCGGTAGCCACCAGGCCTGGGCAACCGGCTATCAGGCAGCCAGCCAGCACGATATCGAGATCCTCGATCTGCCGGCTCGATTCTGGAAGTGGCGCATGCATGGCGGGGCCGTGACCTTGGCGCGGCGTTTCTTGCCACACACGGACCTGATACTCGCCACGGACATGCTCGACCTCTCGACCTTCCTCGCTCTGACACGGCCCGAAACGGCAACCATCCCTACCGTGCTCTACATGCACGAGAACCAGCTCACCTATCCTCTGCCGGAGGACCCCACAACCGGCGCCATGCGCAGACAGCATGGCGAGCGCGACAGACACTACGCCTTCATCAACTTCACCTCGATGCTGGCGGCGGATCGGGTGCTGTTCAATTCGAGCTACCACCTCGACTCATGGTTCGATTCCCTTCCCGCTTTCCTCAAGCACTTTCCTGAATACAACGAACTAGGGGCCGTCGAGGAGATTCGTGCCAGGAGCGGGGTGCTGCCGGTCGGTATCGACACGGGGAACCTCGATCGCCTTGCCGGCGAAGAAGGCAAGTCTGTTCCTGCGGGCTCGTCTCCTGGCGACTCCCCCGCTGGCGACTCCCCTGCCGGCGACACGTCGCAGGGCAATTCCGCCCCGCTCGTGCTGTGGAATCAACGCTGGGAGTACGACAAGAATCCTGGGGCCTTCTTCGATGCCCTGTTTGTGGTCGCGGACGAGGGCATTCCCTTTCGCGTGGCGCTGTGCGGTGAGCGATTCAGCCAGCATCCGGAGGAGTTCGAGGTTGCCATCGACCGGCTCGAGGATCGCATTGAGCACATCGGCTTCGCCGAACCTGGCCTCTACACCCGACTGCTGTGGGAGGCTACCGTAACCGTCTCAACGGCACACCACGAGTTTTTCGGCATCAGTATTCTCGAGGCAATTCACTGCAGGACGTTCCCCGTACTCCCCGAGCGCCTCAGCTATCCCGAGTTGTTGCCACAGGGGGCGCGGGATTCCTGTCTCTACACCGACCCACATGGGCTGGTGGAGCGGCTACGCTGGGCCCTACTGAACGCTGACGAGGCAACCCGGCTCGCGGCTGATGAGTTGGTGCCGCACATCGCTCGCTACGACTGGCGAAACCTCGCCCCCGTCTACGACGGCGTCCTCCAAGCGGTAGCCGCCGGCGCCGCGAGCCCCGAGAGCCCGCCAGACCCTCAGGTGCGCAGGTAGGAGGCGCCGTTGGCGTCGATGATGCAGCCGGTTAGGTAGTCGATCCCGCTCGAGGCAAGAAAGACCACAGCGCGTGCGATCTCGTCGGGTCGGGCAACTCGATTCATGGGACTTTGCGCGCGAACCGCATCGCCGTCAGGACCGGCCAGGCCCTCGGTGGACATGTCGGTCTCGACCCAGCCCGGGGCGACCACTCCCACGAACACGTTGTGAGGCGCCAGAGCCACGGCGAGCGACTGGCTCAACGAGTTCAGGCCCGCCTTGCTGGCACCGTAGGCAGGCGCATCGGGCTCTCCTCGGAAAGCGCCCCGTGAGGAAACGTTGATAATGCGTCCGCCGCCGCTGCCGATCATTTGCCGGCCGACCGAGTAGCACAGGTTGGCCGGTCCGATGAGGTTGGTCTTGATCGTGCGATCCCACGCATCCTGCCAATCGGAATAGTCGATCTCGGTAATTAGATGATCTTCGAAGATCCCGGCGTTGTTGACCAACACCTGGATTCCTCCCATCTCGCTCGCTACCGCAGCTGCGAGCGCTTCGGTGGCCTCCGAGTCCACCAGATCCGCCTGGAACAAAGCGTGGGGCCCTCCCTCGAGACGCGCGAGCGTTTCCTCGGCGGCGTCACGATTGCGACAGTAGTGAACGGCAACTCTTGCACCCTTCTCGGCGAACAGGAAGGCAATGGAGCGGCCGATACCGCGCGAGGCTCCCGTGACCAGAACGACCTGACCGTCGAAGGACATCTGTTACTCCAAGCCGATCTCGAGGCCCCCCGTCATGGCAGCCACGAGGTTGAACAAGAAACCAACGATGAGCCCACCGATCACACCAATCAGGCCATAGAACACCGGCAGCGCAATCACGGCTCCCCTGGCGCAAGAACATGCCACAGCGGCCGGCATTGCTCCAGGGGTCTGGCTCACTGCTCTCGAGTATCAGCGTGCTCGCGCGGCAGCGATACGCCGAGAAGTACAGTCACCGCCGAAGGGTCGGGAAATCAGCACTAGCGGCGGGGGCCCTTGCGAGTGTAGACGACAGACAGGAGCAGGACGCCGGCAACGAGGAGGGCCATGTGGCTCATCATGGCCAGATACACGGTGTATCCCCAGATCCCGATACCACCGAGATTCCGAGCAATGGCAAGGGTGACCGTCGCGGTCGTATCGGCTCCTATTTTGAGCAGGTCCAGCCCCTCTTTGGCGAGCAGGCTCAGCGTACTTCCGGCCAGGCCCACTAGCACCGTCTGCTCCCCGCCCGCCACGCAGTCAGTCTCCGCGGCGGCGGCCACGGCAGAGTGAGCGCCGATCATCGCAAGCCCGAGCATGAAGACCGTGACCAGGCACGCGACGATGACAGCGTTGGGAGCGGGAGCTCGCCGGGATGGATGTGTGTGTCTCATATCACCGAAACAAGAGCAAGCGGCGTGCCAATGCCTCTGCCATTCTCGATTCCCCCGAATCCCTTTGCCAGCACGGGATCGCCCTCGGCGGCAATGCGGCGCCGCCGTACCCCCGCCGTCTCATTTCGGGGATTTTCGTCCCAGGATCGGACAACTCGGCGAGGACGATGGGAAGCGGTGGGAGTGCAGTAGGAGGAGAGCAACGACACTGATCTTACATTACAGGAAAATTTCTTGACGCTAAGGCCTCCTAGGCCCCCAATCCAGAGAATGACTTTACGATTATTGGCAAACCATTGACGCTTATCGGGAAGTACCCTAGAATCGTGTAAGTTACCTTGACGCTGAAGGCCTCCTGTGCCCAACATCGACAAACCCACCGTCGAAGACACCATCGACCGGATGCTCTCCGAATGGGGGAGTATCGCCAATCGTCACGTGGCTGAGGCCGCGGGTGTGTCGCGGCAGGCAGTGCACGCCCACCTCAGACGCAGGGTCGAGGCAGGGGAGCTGGTCGTCGATGGATCCGGGCGAAACGTTCGCTACCGCCGTGCGCAGCACCCGCACCACTTCGCCTATGTTCGTGAGGGTCTCGAAGAACACGAGGTATGGAACGAGGTGCGATCCGACGTGGAGGAGCTCGGGGAGCTGCCCGAGACCACTGAGCGAGTCCTGCACTCGGCATTCACGGAGTTGCTGAACAATGCGATTGAGCATTCTTCTGCTCGGATGGTGAAGGTCAGGTGCCAGCGCATCAATTCCCGCATCGCCTTCGAAATCATCGACGATGGCGTCGGTATATTCGACCATCTGATGGCCGAGCTCGAGATTCCCACTCGGCTGTTCGCGCTGCAGGAGCTGTCGAAGGGTCGCATCACCACATTGCCGGAGGCTCATGCGGGCGGCGGCCTCTATTTCGTCTCGAGGATCGCAGACTACTTCGAGATCGAGAGCGGCGGGATTCGTTGGATGGTCGACAACGATCTCCCTGACATGGCCATGGGATCGAGCTCGCTGGAGGAGGGGACCCGAGCCTGGTTCGAATCGGAAATCCAGCCTCAAGCCGAAGCCGATGAGGTCTTCAGCGAGTCCAACGAGGCGCTCGAGCTATCGAGCCGGCGGCTGGTCGTGAAGCTCTTCGCCATTGGGGTGCGGTTCATGTCGCGCTCCGAGGCGCGCAGGTTGTTGCATGGGCTGGAGCAATACCAGGAGATCATTCTCGATTTCAAAGATGTCGAGGCGGTGGGTCTGGGTTTCGTTGACGAGGTATTCCGCGTGTGGCCGTCTGTTCACCCTGACACCCGAGTGCGTGCGATTCACATGGAGGCTGCCGTTCGGTTCATGGTGGAGCGCATCAGCAGGCAGACGGGCCGGAACCACTGGGCAGACGAGCGGAATCGCTAGGCAGACGGGCCGGAACCACTGGGCAGACGAGCGGAATCACCGGGATAAGGGCCTCGGCGGCGAGAACCGCCCCGGCGCCACGTCTTGTTCGGAATCGGGACTCAGGCTTCCCATCGGCGAACAACCGCTGCCCGGAAGAAATAATCATGCGCGGGTCGGATCGCGAGAAATCGTCCGAATCCAAGGCTTTGCGATCTCTCGAGCGGCTCGATAAGCTGGCACGGCTCTTGCTTCTCTATGGCTTCCACAAGATAGGTTTGTCCTAGAAATTCACCTCCCCCTGGGCCGGGGAAACCAGAACCGGCCCAGATTTAAGGACTCATCCATGGAAAGTTTCCTGCAGGACATCAAGTACGGCGTTCGCATGCTGGCCTCACGCCCGGGCTTCACCGCGGTGGCGGCACTGTCGCTGGCGCTCGGCATCGGGGCGAACACGACGATCTTCAGCATTATCAATGCCGTTCTCCTGGCCCCCCTCCCCGCTGTCCAAGACACATCGACCCTGGCCATGGTCTGGACGACAGATTCCGGCCAAGAGGGCGGTCCGATGGGGCGCCTCATGCAGATGTCCTATCCCAACTACGAGGACATCCGCGACCAGAACGATGTCTTCGAGGAGCTCGCGACCTTCACCTTCGGGGGCGGCACCCTGCTCGTGAAGGAAGGCGACCCGCAGGGGGTAGCGGGCTTCATGGTCAGTGGCAACTACTTCGATGTCCTGGGTGTGGAAGCGGTCATGGGACGCACCTTCCTGCCGGAGGAGGATGAAACGCCGGGCACCCACCTGGTGATGGTCATCAGCCACGGCCTCTGGGAACGTCAGTTCGGCTCCGACCCCGGCGTGATCGGCAGCACGCTCAACCTCAACGGAATTCCCTATACGGTCGTCGGCGTCGCCCCCGAGGGGTTCCAGGGAACCTTCCAGGGCATGGGGGCCGACCTCGTCTGGACCCCGATGATGACCTACCAGCAGATCCTGCCCGTAGCTTTCCGGGACTGGCCCGAGAGTCGGCGTGCGCTGCTGATGAATGTTTTCGGACGTCTGCGGCAGGGCGTCACGGTGGAACAAGCCAATGCGGCGATCGGCACCATCGCCGGGCGGCTCGAGTCCGAGTACCCGGACGTGAATACCAACCGCGGAGCGACCGTCACGGAGTTCACCCCCCTGTTCAATCCTCAGCAGGAACAGCAACTCGAGCTCATGGCGATGTTCTTCATGGGAATCGTCGGTATGGTTCTGCTGATCGCGTGTGTGAATGTGGCCAATCTGTTGCTGGCAAGGGCCGCTACTCGCGAGAAGGAGATCGGCCTTCGCGTCGCCCTCGGCGCCGGCCGCATCCGATTGGTGCGTCAATTGCTCACAGAGAGCACGCTGCTCGCCATCATGGGCGGAGCTCTGGGACTGCTGTTCGCGTTCTGGGGAAGAGATCTGATCTGGAGCTTCCGGCCCCCGGGCTTCGGCGACAACGGCATTTCCCTGGATCTCGATGCCTCCGTGCTTCTGTTCACCGCAGTCATCGCGCTCGCAACGGGGCTGATCTTCGGGCTCGTACCAGCGCTTCAAACCACGAAGCCGAACCTCACCCAGACCTTGCATGAGGGCGGCAGAGGCGGCGGCGCCGGCAGGCGCCAGCACCTCCTGCGCAGCGGATTGGTTGTGATGGAAATCGCCCTCTCGCTCGTGGCCCTGATCGGCGCCGGCCTGTTCATCCGCAGCATGCAGGCTGCCCAGGAGATCGACACCGGTTTCGAGATGGAGAAGCTTGCGTCCATGGGGCTGAATCCCGGCGGCATCGGCTACGACATGGGGCAGGCGGACAATTTCTTCGACGAAGTTGTGGAACGCGTGGGCGGCGTGGGCGGTGTCGAGGCGGTTGCGCTGGCGACCAACCCACCCTTGGGCGGTGGCCTGTTGCGCACGCTGATTCCTGAAGGTTGGGACGACAGCGAGGGTATCCTCACCTCGAACATCGCTATCTCTCCGGGCTACTTCGAGGCCATGGATTTCCAGGTCTTGCGCGGTCGCGGCTTCACCGAATTCGACACCGCCGACACGCCTGCTGTGGCGATCATCAACGAGGCGGCGCAACGTCGCTTTTGGCCTGACGAGGACCCCATCGGCCGCAGGTATCACTTCATCACCGAGGAGTTCCAGATCGAAGTCGTTGGCGTCGTCAGCGACACGATCTTCCAGATTGGCCAAGACCCGCAGCCCGTGGCCTTCGTTCCATTCCAGCAACGCTTCCAGCTCAACTCCACTCTGATCGTTCGCACCGAGGGCGATCCCGAGGCGGCGCTCGGGAACATCCAGGATGTCATTCGCGCGATCGACGGCAACATGCCGATCAACAACGTCAACACGATCGGGCAAACCCTCGACAACATCCTGCAGGCGCCGCGCATGGGCGCTGCCTTACTCGGCATTTTCGGCATCCTGGCTCTAGCCTTGGCCATGGTCGGTATCTACGGCGTCACTTCGTATGCGGTCAGCCAGCGCACGCGTGAGATCGGCATTCGCATGGCGCTCGGCGCGCGAGAAGGAACCGTTCTGAGCCTGGTGCTCAAGCAAGGAATGATCCTTGTGGCGATCGGCATCGCCGTGGGCCTGGTGGCCTCCTTGGTTGTGATGCGAGTGGCGGAGACGATGCTGTTCGGTATCAGCACCTCGGATCCGGTGACCTTCGGTACGGTCTCGATTCTGTTGCTGGCAGTTGCGTTGTTGGCCAACCTGTTGCCCGCACGCCGCGTCATGCGTGTCGACCCCGTGAATGCGCTGCGATCAGAGTGACGTGGGAACATAGCCATCGACTTTCTGAGTGACGGGCCGCGGCGGGCAACAACGGCGGTAATCCTCGCGCATGGTGCCGGTGCCGGGATGGATTCCCCATTCATGGCGACGATTGCCGTGGGGCTCGCCGCCCACGAGTTCCGCGTGATTCGGTTCGAGTTTCCCTACATGCAGAGGCGCAGAGCGGATGGTGGGAGAAGACCACCCGACCGGATGCCCATATTGATGGAAGCTTGGCGCGAGGCGATCGCCGCTGTCGGCCAGGCACAGCGATTGGTGATCGGCGGCAAGTCGATGGGAGGCCGGGTTGCCAGCATGATCGTCGATGATGTCGGGGTCGCTGCGCTCGTCTGTCTGAGCTACCCCTTTCACCCTTCGGGCAACCCCGAGAAGCTGCGCGTCGAGCATCTCGCCGGAGTGCGAACACCCAGCCTGATCCTGCAGGGAACGAGGGATCCCTTCGGCAAACCGGAGGAGGTCGCGGGCTATGATTTGTCGGATCAGATACGCATCTCCTGGCTCGAGGATGGTGACCATTCGTTCAAGCCGAGAGTGAAGTCGGGCCGCACGCTCGGCCAGAACCTCGACGAGGCTGTCGAGGCGATCCGCGGATTCATCCACGGTCTCGACTGACTGCCTCGGCTGTCGGCGCCCAGACCGCATTTCCAGAGCGGCTCCTTGCGGCGACGGTCATCCATCTTTCCGGCGCCAAACATGCCCCGGCTCGACACGCGCGGTCCGGCAGGCCACCATGAACGGGAAGGGAGAGAACCGCGGACGTCATGACCGCAGAAGGAATTCGAACTGTCACTTTCGATGCTACCGGCACACTGTTCGGGCTGCGCCGTCCGATCGGTGCGTCCTATGGAGACGCCGCCCGGAGGCATGGCCTGGATATGGCAGACGACGAGCTCGAGGAAATCTTCTACCACGAGTTCGTGAAGATGCCGCCGTTGGCCTTCCCTCCCCTACCCCTCACCGAGCTCCGGGGAATCGAGCGCCTGTGGTGGAGTCGACTGGTGAAGGAGGTCCTGCTGGAGGCGATGCCCGGTGGGCAGACGGAGCAGGGTCGCGCTCGCCTGGAGGAGGTTTTCGAACCCATCTTCGAGGACTTGTTTGCCGAGTTCACGGGCACGAGTGGCTGGCGAGCTTACCCCGAAGCCCGCGATGTTGTCAGCGAGCTGAAGTCGGCCGGCTTCGCGGTCGGGGTGATCTCGAACTATGACTCGCGTTTGGACGACGTTCTGCTTGCCCTGGACCTGTTGCCACTCTTCGATCTGGTCATCAACTCGAGCGCAGCCGGTGCGGTGAAGCCGCATCCCGAGATCTTTCATGCCGCGCTCGCTTCGCTGCACGCGGAGCCTGAAAAGACATTGCACGTGGGCGACAGCTATGAGGCCGACTGGGTCGGGGCGAGGGAGGTCGGCATGCAGGCACTCCTGCTCGGCCGCCGCGGTCCCGAACGGGCGGTGGAAGACCGTGGCTTTCCGCACGGCGAAGGACCGGCGGCCGGCGCGGTGGAGCCGATTCCCCTGGCCGACCTCACGGGCGTGCTCAGCTACCTGGGTCTGAGGTAGTCGCATGAATCGAGACAACCTCGTGCGCATCGTCACGGCAGTCATCGCTCTGGTTGCGCTGATCTTCATCGGTCGTGAGCTCGGGGCCTACGTCCCCCGCTTCGCCGCCTGGGTCGAGGGGCTCGGGGTCTGGGGACCGCTGGCGTTCATGGCAGGCTACGCGGCTGCCACGGTGGCCTTCGTGCCCGGCTCTCTGTTGACCCTTGGCGCCGGGGCCATCTTCGGGCTTGCGAAAGGGGTCGTGTACGTCTTTCTTGCGGCTTCGATCGGGGCGACCCTGGCATTCCTCGTGTCGCGCTATGTAGCGCGGTCAGCCATCGAGCAGCGCCTCGCTGGTAACGAGAAGTTTGCCTCCATCGACAATGCCGTGGGCGAGCAGGGCCTGAAAATCGTCCTGTTGCTGCGGCTGTCGCCGGTCTTCCCTTTTAACGCGCTGAACTATGGGCTCGGCCTCACCAAGGTCAGCCTGCGGGACTATGTTTTAGCCCACGTCGGGATGTTGCCCGGCACGCTGCTGTACGTCTATTACGGCAAGCTCGCTGGTGATGTCGCGGCGCTGGCCGGTGGCGCCGAAACTGAGCGTGGGGCCGAATACTGGATCGTTCTGGGCCTCGGGCTTGCCGCTACGGTGATTGTGACAACGATCGTCACCCGTATTGCGCGTCGGGCGCTGAAAGAGTCGGCGGACCTGTAGGCCATCCGCCCCGACGAGCGCGCCTGTCGGAGCCTGTTCACCGCCTTCACGTGCCGGACCGTGCAACGGCTAGCGTTGAGGCACCGGGCCAAGATCGCTAGAGTGGCCGGATGATTTCGGATCCCGTCGTGATTTCCGATCCCGTTGCCATACTCGTGGTCTTGGCCGCCATCGTCTATGTCGCGTTGCGGCTCGAGCGTCGCTTCGTCTTGTTCCGCTCCCTCGGCGGCGCCTTGGTGGCGATTCTGCTGGGCATGGCGCTGTCGAACGCGAGCATTCTGCCGGGCACATCTCCCACCTACGAGTTCTTGGTGACCTGGGGTGTCAGCCTCGCCGTGGCCTTCATCCTTCTCAGTGTCGACCTGCGCTCCATCGTCCAGGCGGGTCCGAAGATGTTGGCGGCGTTCGGCATCGGCGCGGCCGGCACGGCCATCGGCGCAACCACCGCCGGCCTTCTCTTGCACCGCCTGGTGGGGCCCGAAACCTGGAAGCTCACGGGGCAGTTTACCGGCACCTATACGGGCGGCGGCGCCAACTTCGCAGCCCTGGGGCAGGCGTTCGATACCAGCTCCGACATGTTCAGCGCTGGAGTCGCGGCCGACGTTGCGGTAACCGCCATTTGGATGGCGACCTGCCTCGCTGTGCCCGTGCTCTTGGGTCGTGCGCGGCAAGGAAAAGACGAGGATCACCCGGCGCTCGAGAGCGCTGACGGTGAGCGCCCCGAGACCCTCGAGCACCAACTCCACAGTAGCGTGCGCCCCTTGCCGATCGTCGATATCGCGGCTCTGGTGACCATCGCCGTCGGGTCGGTCTGGGCCTCGCAGCAACTGGGGGTGCTTCTGCCGATGCTCCCGGAAGTTCTCTGGCTGACATCGATCGTGCTGCTGCTGGCGCAGGTGCCTACGGTAAAGAAGATGGTCGGCGGAGCAGTCATGGGCAACTACTTGCTCTTGCTCTTCCTCGCCAGCAACGGTGCCCAGTCGGTTATCGCCAATATCTACCGGGTTGGCCCTGCGGTGTTCTATTTCGCTGTCGGAACCGTGGCCGTCCATGGCCTCGTCATTTTCGGCATCGGCCGCCTGGTCGGCCTCGACCTGGGAACACTCGCCGTGGCCTCGCAGGCAAATGTCGGCGGCCCCGCCTCGGCGCTGGCGATGGCCAGCGCTCGTGGCTACGGCGACCGGGTGCTTCCCGGCGTGGCCGTGGGCTTGCTCGGATACGCGGCCGGCAACTACTCGGGTTTTGTCGTTGCCTCGATCGTGCGCGGCCTCCTGATCGGATAGGAAGGATCAGCCCACAAGAGGTTGGGCGGCGGGGGAACGACGGGTCGGCGGGGAGCGCCTCTCGCTAGGCCCCCACGTGCACCAAGACCGTCCGGCTCCGCGCCCGGCGGCGGTGCTCCCACAAGAAGATCCCCTGCCAGGTTCCCAGCGCCAACTCGCCGTTCACGATCGGAATGCCCAGGGAGGTCGAAGTGAGCGCCGCCTTGATGTGGGATGGCATATCGTCCGGCCCTTCCATGGTGTGAGTGAAATGAGGGTCGTTCTCCGGCACGTGCCGATTGAGCCAATCCTCGAGATCGTGCCGGGCCGACGGGTCGGCGTTTTCCTGAATCGTCAGGCTGGCGGAGGTGTGCTTCATGAAGACCGTGCACAGGCCTTCACGCTGTCCGCTCGCCCGAACGACCGCAGCAATCTGACGCGTGATTTCGTGCAATCCCTGCCCCGAAACTGCGATCGACAGGCTCTCGATCATCGTGTGCGTTCCTCTCTGTTTCGTGGCACCAATGGGCTCCGGAGAGATAGGATGATGCCTCGCCGCCGCTCTCAACAGGTTATCGCGGGCGGGCCGCCGAAGCCCACTGCCGCGCCACGTTGTTGAGATTCGGTGCCCTCCTTCGCTAAGCTCTTCTCGCTCGGGGATCCCCGAGACAGGGAAGAACCAGAAGCAGTCGGCGAGAACTATGACTCTGGAACAAGCCAACTACCTGACCAGCGGCCTTCGCATGCTGGTTACTGATGACGGACTGGCCCGGCATGGCCTGTCGAGCGAATGGACTCGCGGCACGTACGTCTCGCAGTTCGACAGTCCGGTCCATGGTCGCATGGTGATCGTCGATCTCGACGACGATGGCGCCTTCGGCTTCCATCTCGGAGAGATCGACCTGCTCACCGATCGCCGGAGCCGTGTATCTGACTCGCCGGTCGAGGCGGCCAACCCTCCGGCCCCAGATGTGGAACCGTCGACCGAACCCACCGACCCGTCGGGCGATTTCGCGGGGCCAACGGCCGACGCCGACACACCGGGCGAATAGTCTCCGGCCACTCGATGCGGCGCACGGCTCCGCCGATCGTGAAGAGGCCCCGGCAGTCCGAATGAACCGCCGGGGCCCCCCTCGATGCCCAGAACTAGGGGTAACGTCCGGGCACCGGATTCCTGCACCCCCCGCCATGGCCACGGCAGAGGCCGCCTAGTTCTGCGACCTCAGAGCTTCCTCTTCTAGTAGCCAGCCGCGGGGATGTAGCTGAGGTCGGGCCTCAGGCGAGCCATCCAGCTATCAATCTTCACGACGGAATCCGAGATCGCCTGCATGATGGAGTCGGCTTCGAAGCGCCCGTAGGCCTCCTCCATGACGGCTGGGAACGCGGTATCCGGCTGTGCCATGGAGGCCCAGCTATCGTGATACACCGCCAGCGTGTAGACGGGGCCGGTACCGCCGTTCAGCAACGTTGACCAGGAGTAGTAGGAAGGCCACTCGTGCTTGGTGAGGGCCTTGTTGATCTTGGCAATCGCGTTGGTCCAGTTTTGTGCCTGGTCGTACTTCACGTAGTAGTGGAAGACCTGCACCATGCGAAAGTCATAGTCCTCGCCCGGCGGTTTGCTGAAGTCAGGCAGGCTCTCCGTGATGACG
>CALAKE010000182.1 GCA_937922775.1 uncultured bacterium
ACGCCGTATCATTCTCGGTATCGGGCGGTTCCGCACATGCTATCTCAGAGCCTGTTCGAACGCTTCGGACCGCTGCAGAAAATGCGGTGAACGAGACCGATTCTACCGTCTTTCGCCCTGGTTCACGAGTGTTCAAAAAAAGGCCAAGACAGCCGCCTCCCTCGTCTGGACAACGATCCATTTCCGGCGACGATGGTACAACGAATGCCCCTGTACACGACACACAGCGCCAAGAGATCGAAGAGTGGAGTCGACCCGTTCGGTTACCGACGAGTAGAGAAAACCGCCTCTATTCAATAGGTTCGACGCCTCGATCCCACCCTGGCACGACCTTTGATGTCGCGATGGGCGTCCCGACAACCCCTGCCAGTAAAGGAGGACGCCATGTCAAGTCGCGAGATCAGACATGACCAACGAGGCGAACGACCCTGGAAAGCAACATGTCACAGAACCCCGACGACGCGATGGAGGAGATGGTTTCCCCTGGCGGTGGCTGCGGCCCTGGTGGCGGCGACGGCCACGCTCGCCGGAGCCGCCGGATTGCTCATCGCGGACGGGGGTTTCGGCGGGGTGCTCGAGATCGCAGACCACGAAGTCAATGTCACGGTGAACAACGGAATCGCCGTGACCACCGTCGACCAGGTGTTCCGCAACACCGAAAACCGGCAGGTCGAAGCTCTCTACACCTTTCCGGTGCCCAAGGGCGCGTCGGTCTCGAACTTCAGCATGTGGATCAACGGCAGGGAAATGGTCGGCGAGGTGCTCGAGAAGAAGCGCGCGCGCCAAATCTACGAGAGCTACAAGCAGACCCGGCGAGATCCGGGCCTACTGGAGCAGGTGGACTACAAGACGTTCGAGATGCGGATCTTTCCCATCGGCCCCCGCGCCGAGCAGCGGGTCCGCATCACCTACTACCAAGAGCTCGACGTGGATCACGACTGGGCCACTTACGTCTATCCTCTCGCTACCGTGTCCCGGCAAGGCGTCGACACGCGCACCGCCGGACGGTTCGCCCTGACGTTCGAGGTCAAATCAGCGGTTCCGATCGTCGCCATGGAGAGCCCGAGTCACCCGGGAGCCGTGGTAACGGCAAAGCACACGGAGTTCTACTACCAAGCCAGCCTGGAGAAGACGGCCGGCTCGAATCTGAATGAGGACGTGGTCGTGGCCTACCACATTTCCCGGCCGCAGACCGGCATCGATCTGCTCACAGCGAAGGAACCGGGGCGTGACGGTACCTTCTGCCTCACGCTCACGGCCGGCGAAGAGGTGGCAAAGCTCAGTGATGGCATGGACTACGTCTTCGTCCTCGACATCTCGGGGAGCATGGCTTCCAACGGGAAATTGCTCCTCTCCAAAGAGTCGGTGGGAGCCTTCCTGAAGGAGTTGGGCAAGGGAGACCGATTCGAAGTCATGGCCTTCAACGTCCAACCCAATGCCCTGTTCAGGAACCTGGAGGCGGTCACTCCGGAGAGTCTGACCCGGGCTGACGCGTTCCTCGCGTCTCAAAAGGCCAAGGGCGGCACACGCCTGAATCCGGCCTTGACCACGGCCTACAAATACCGGGATCCGGACCGGACGCTGAACGTAGTCGTGCTGAGTGACGGCATGACGGAGCAACGGGAGCGAGCAACGCTCCTGCAGTTGATCCGCTCGCGACCGGGCAACTCGAGAGTCTTCTGCATCGGCGTGGGCAACGAGGTGAACCGCCCGTTGCTGGAGCAACTGGCCGAGGACTCCGGCGGACTCGCCGCCTTTCTCTCGTCTGGCGACAACTTCGCGCGGCAGGCCACGGCGTTCCGCCGCAAGTTGATGCATCCCGTCGCCACCGGATTGGCCCTTCGCTTCGAGGGGGTGGAGGTGTACGACCTGGAGCCGGGGAGTGTGCCGGACCTCTATCACGGCACGCCGGTCCGGGTGTACGGCAGGTACCGCAAAGGCGGAAGCGCAACGGTCGCCCTCGCGGGAGAGGTTCGGGGGATCAAGCTCGACAAGACGGCCCGTCTCGACTTTCCCGACGAAGATCCGGGCAACCCCGAGATCGAGCGCATGTGGGCCTGGCACCGCGTGGACCAGCTGCTCAAGGATGCCGATCGCAACGGTTCCCGCCAGGCCGCGATCGATGAGGTCGTACGACTCGGCGAGGCCTTCTCCATCGCGACGGAGTACACCTCCTTCATCGTGCTGGAGAACGACGCCGAGTACCGTCGCTGGAAGATCGATCGAAAGAACGCGCTGTTGGTCGAGCGCGACCGCAAGGCCCAAGAGCGACTGCGGGCCAGTCTCGACTCCATCCGCGATCGCGCCCTGGGGAGTCTCGGACCGCAAGCAGCCGAAGAGATGCAGACCGTGGCAGCGAGGGCTGCTTCTCGACCGCAGACCGCTCGAAGCCACCAGCCCCAACCGCAAACACGGGTTGCCTCCAACCAGCCGCGGAAGCGCCGGCAGAGTTGGGATTTCAGCATCGGCTCCGGCCCGGTGGGGCCCCTTTTCGTGGGTCTCGCCGCGTGGCTCAAGCGCCGCAAGCAAAAGAGCCAGTAGTGCTGCAACGGGCGGCGGGCTCGCCCGCCGCCCCCCTTCTATCAAGGGGACCGATCATGAACTCTGTCGCACGCCGCACGACTGCCGGGCGCTCTCGCGCTGCCCGATCGTTTCCGCCGGAGCTTTGGATCATCGCTTCGATCCTGGCCATTGTGAATCTGCCTCTGCTCTGCGGTTCCTTCGCCGGCAACCTCATCTTTCTGCCGGCCAAAGTTGCCGCAGGTGAGTGGTGGCGGGTGCTCACCCACCCATTGGTGCACGTGACCTGGTATCACCTGCTCCTGGACAGCAGCGGCTTCTTCTTTCTGTACGCCGGACTCGATGCGGCGCGATCAACGACGCGACTTCTTTACGCCGCAGGAGCCGCGACGGGGAGCCTGCTGCTGACATTGCTGACCTCGACGGCCGTTGCCTCGGTCGGCCTCTGCGGGCTCTCAGGCATCGCCCATGGACTGATGGCCGTCCAGGCCCTGGAGCTCGGTCTATCCAGGGAAGGCGATGCGAAGGCACGTCGCTTCGGCCTCATCTGTTTCTCGCTGCTGGTCCTGAAGGTGGTGCTCGAAGCCCTGACCGGCAAGGTGTTCCTGGCCATACTGCACTTCGGGCTCACGGGCCTGCCGATCTCGACTTGTCACCTCGGCGGAGTGCTCGGGGCAGTTACCGTGTGGGGGACTGTCGATTGGATAAAAGGGCGTAGCGTCCGGATGGCACGGCAAGGATGAGTCGCCACAGGGGCAGGGTCTCGCTGCGTCTGCAGACTTCATGCATAACCGAAGAGGACACAGAGAACATCGAGAAAACAATACCTTAAGGGCGTATTCTCGGAATTCACTTCTATAGCTTTCCGGACTTTCGAAACACACTGTGTCTCTTTCGCGTCACAGGGCCACGCGCAACCGCTCGGTCACCCACTCGGCTTCGTATTCTCGTCGGACCGCGTCCCACCCCCGTTCCTCGGCCATGATTTCGATCACTCGCGGGGCTGCGGCTGCGGCTGCAGCCGTATCCAAGAGACCTAGTGGTGTGCGGCGGGCCAGCACGTCTATGGCCTTCTCTGCGAGCTCGTGGCGCGCGGCATGGACGACCTCGGCCTC
>CALAKE010000183.1 GCA_937922775.1 uncultured bacterium
CTGCAGGCGCGCTGCACGCCTGGTCGGCGGGAGTGTAGGTCCAGCTCGAGCCATCGTCGTCGGAGTACTCGACCGTCACGGTGATGCCCGCTGGGAACGAGGTCACGACGCTCCCCACCTTGAATTCGGTCTCCGGAGCGATCGAGCTCACCGAAGATGCGCCCACCGCGGCCTCCGTGCCCGCATTGGTCATCGTGCCCGTGTACGTAAGGTCGGTTCCCGGGGGCTGAGTGCCGTTCGGGTTCACCAGCTTCGAGATGGTGATGTTCGGGCGCACGACCAGCACGTCAGCGAAGCCCGTGTCGGACGTCGTGGTATCCGTCGTCGCACGCGCTCGCAGGTATAGCGAGTCGGCCGTGCCGGCGGTCACATCTCCGACCGAGTAGACGACGTCGACGTGGCCTGCCTGGTCGTCTTTGGGAAGCCGTCCTGGCGGGCGCTGCGCTCAGAGTGAGCGGATCGCAAACGCCTGGCAGGAGGCGAATCGGTAAGAAACGGGGAAGCCCTGACGACTTCCCCGCTCCAACGAGCCTCGCTCGGCTGGCTACCAGACGATAGCGGCAGGGTGCGAGCCGATGGCTCGCAGCTCCATGCTACGGGCGCCGAGCAGTTGGGGCCCGCATCCCTATGATGCATTCAAAACAAAACACGTCAACCGGGCAAAGCGGTATCACTCAGGTCTGATATCGTCGTGACGGACATCATCCGCTTTGGGCCACGCCGCGATCCCCACCACGATGAGGAGAAGGCCGGTCGTGGCCCCGAGAATTTGCCGGAAGCCGAAGCCTGGACTGCCTCCAAGCCCGATCGCGTCCGCGGCGAGAAATGAGAAGGCGAGCATTATGCCCGCAGCCGCAACGACGAGGGCGAAACTCTTTCGGAGCATTGCGCGACGCTCATGTCGACGAGTCGTGAAACCTCAGCCTCTGCATGATTCCCGGTAGATCAGCACCGACAGTGTGCCAAACACGACGATGACCAGCACACTTGGCCACATCGGAATGACCTGCTCGTTGATGACGAGGCCCCAACTGAAAACCACCCGCAGTAAATGCCCGAAGGCGATCAGCGCGAGGAGGAAGACCCCGATGGTTGTCGCTGGTTTCATCGCTCTATCTCCATCAGAGGATGAGGTGGCCGCTGCGGGGGCACCGTCAATATACAGAGGAGGCCACCGTCCCGCCGGGCGGCGCCGAAGGATGAGTCGATCCCGGGCTCAAGTAGTCCCGCGGAACAGAGATTTTGCAAGCTTCTGGCGAAAGCGCGCTGGAGGTTATCCCGGATCCCTCCGAGGACCTGGTCGAGGCTCATGGATGTGGAAATCGGTGTTCAGCGCCGAGCGATCGCTCAGGTCGCGAACCCCCGTTCAGTAGGTACGGCTGTATTGCGCCACGCAATCATCCCACACGGACTGGTGGTATGCCCGGGCCGATGAGTGAGTGTCCGGTTCGCCCCACGTCGCCACCAACCAGCTGCAGTCCGTCCAGGTCAGCAACTGCAGGTGCTTGTACCCGATGGCCGCGTACGGCATGGACAGGCGCTCCCAGACGGTTCGGGGAATGGAGGCAGCGACGTCGTAACACGGGCCTACGCCGGCCACGTAGGGCGTGGTCAGCAGGAAATTACCTTGTGCAGCAGTAAGGTACAGCTGCGCTAGCAGGTCGCCGCCGTCAGCCTGCTGTTTGGAGCTTGCCCGTATCAGGGCGCGGAGCGCCGTTGCCGCTTCCCGAAATGCGGCAGGCAACGGCATATACCGCCGGGCAAGGACCAACCGCTCAGCAGGGTCGACTTCGAGGGTCTCGAAATCGTCGATCCAGAATACGCCCGCCGGGATAGTCTGCGGCATCGCTGTTCCCCGATGAGTTGCCCGGATCATCCGGATGACCGTTGTGGCCGGGATGGGCGGACAGGTAGCCCGCTCACCCGCCGAACATGACCATTCGCCGCCAGCGCTGTGCCAAGGGTCAGCGGTCGGTGACAACTCTGTAATAATCTGTCGTGTAATTAGATATAGCGTTACGGGCGAGGCGCCTGGTTACCCGATTCCGTTGCGGCACACCGGCACTCTGTGGCACCGCATCTACAACTTGCAGGGCCAAACGACGGATCGGGCCGGAGCTCCCGGATCCGTCGCTCAGGCAGTCGCTCCCCTGTACGCTGCGCCCTAAGAGCTCTCGGGGCTCGCCGTCGGCGCGTCGTCCGCGCCGCCCCCAGCGGGCACGCTCGCCGCCTGAGCCCCGTCGATGCCCTGCCCGAAGGCGGTCAGGCCGCCCAGCGCGCCGAGCCCCATGGTTTCCACCGCCGTCGACGGCACGATGATCATCGAGCCCTTCTGCCGCAGCCCCTCGTACACCATGTTCATGGCGCGCAGGTGAAGGGCGACCGGGTTGTTGCGGTAGTGCTCGGAAGCGCTGGCGAACTTCTCGGCGATCTCGGTCTCGGCCGTGCCGAGGATGATTCGGCTCTGCCGCTCGCGCTCGGCCTGCGCCTGCCGCGACATCGCGTCCTCGAGACCCTTCGGAATGATGATGTCGCGGATCTCGACGGCCTGGGTGGTGATCCCCCAGCCGCTGGTCTTCTCGTCGAGGACCTTCTGGACCTCGTGGCCCAGGCGGTCGCGCTCGGAGAGCAGGTCGGCCAGGTCGTTCTTGCCGATGGCGTTCCGAAGCGCCGTCTGCGCCGACATGATGACCGCGTCTTCGAAATGCTCGACCTCGAGCACCGCTTTCTGCGCGTCCCAGACCATCCAGAAGGCAATGGCGTCGACGTTCACCGGAACGGTGTCGGCGGTGAGCGTCGTCTCGGCGCTGAAGTCGCTGACGCGAACGCGCTGATCGACGAATTGCGCCACCTTGTCGACGATCGGAACGATCAAGAACGGGCCCGATTCGCGCAGCGCTTTGAAGCGGCCCAAGCGCAGGATCACGGCGCGCTCCCACTGGTAGGCGATCTGCACCGACGGGGCGACGAACATCGCCACAACCGCGGTGATGAGCAGCGCCTCGCTCTCCGGCCGCAGCTGCAGGAAGATCACCAGCGCATCGGCGGTCCCCAGTAAGACAGCCGCCTCCCAGACCTGGGTCAGCCGTAGCAGAATCGCCAGCACCACGGCCGAGCCCAGCGCCAGCTCGACGGCGATGACCGAGAACGGGTAGAGGCTCAAGTGGACGATGAGGCCGGCCACATAGATCAGCACCAGCAGCAGCGCGTTGACCGGCGCGAAGCGGAAGTCGGCGCGGAGCCCTGTCGCGAACCTCTCGAACGAGATGCCCGGCAAGCTCCGTGATTCGGATGTGCGATTGAGCCGACTCAAGATCCTGACTCCTTCCTCTGGCGCAACCCCTCCAGCACTTCGTTTAGCGTGAAGCCGTAGCCCGAAGCGCGCGCCAGCAGTTCGGTGAGTATCTGGTCGAGCATCCGTTGCCGCTCGAGCTCGTCGACCCGGGGCTTCCGGTTGCCGACGAAGGTGCCGGAGCCCTGGTGCGTGTCGATCACCCCCTCGATCTCGAGCTCGCGGTAGGCACGGATGACGGTGTTGGGGTTGATGGAGAGGTCGACGGCCAGCTGGCGGACCGTGGGGAGCTGATTGCCCGTCTGCAGGTCCCCCCGGGCGATGCCGAACTTCACCTGCTCGATGATCTGCCGGTAGAAGGGGACGCCGCTCTTCGTATCGATCCGAAAACCCACGTGCCGCCTGGCCTTTCGCCCTTGCTCGAGGTGACCGGATGATCTAGACATCTAGTGTACTATTGTACTATAACAATATGGCCTCCTGGGGTCAAGGCCCGGAGGGGGGGGGCGGCTCCGGGAAGCGTATGAGCGAGTCGCCGACCGTATGGCGGCAGGTGAGCGCGGGTCGACGATAATTGCGCGGAGGGACTGACGGTGTCAGGTAAGGCACTGACGTTCGACGGATTCCCTACCAACCAGGTCCGCTAAATCCTTGAGCCGTTCCTCCCTTTCGAGTATTCCTCGCGAAACTGGAAGGCCGACAGCCTCTAGAATCTGACGCCAACGGTAAATCCAATCGTGTCGCAGGAGGCAATTGATCACCCCGTTCTGTCGTAGTCGGCCCAGCCTGGCGGGCTGCCTGTCCAAGTCGGCGATGAGTTCTGCTATCTGGCTTCCATCCACAGGCGTGGGGAACACTGCGTCAGGCCAATCGAAGTATCCTTCATAGGGCGTATTGGCTGGTCCCATCCCGAGGAGAATGGCACCTCCGGCAGCCAGCTCGCACCGGCCGGCCGGCGCGGATCTGCTCGTTGAGGAACGTCATAAAATCGGGCGGCGACGCGGACTCTTCGAAAGCTCGCTCGAGATGAGGGAATAGTGCGGGCGTCAGATAGTAAGTGCCTGTTCCCAGCCATGAGTTCGGCGGGTCCTTCGGCTTTTCCACGATGCGGACGATGGTCAGGCCATCGAGCTCGACCGAATAGTTCTCGGTGATGAGTGCCGGGATCTCGGTCTTCACAATGCCGCATGCGGCGGTCGCGCCTTCCAGGTCCAGATTGCCAAAGCTGCCCATGATCAGACTCGATGTAGCACGAGTCGCCCAGCA
>CALAKE010000184.1 GCA_937922775.1 uncultured bacterium
GCACAGGGTTCGCAGGGGAGCTCGCAAGCTCGAAGCCTTCGCGCTCAAGCGTCCCCTGCGGCGACGCCCCCGCACCTCCCTAGGCTCCTGACTGGCCCGCCGCTGGAAGTGATGCGTCCGGAGCGCGGAGCTACGGCGATGACCGCCCCGTGAACAGACTGGCCCGACGGTAGAACGCTCAGCAGCAGCTTCCCGCAAGAGCTACCAGGCAACGGTTGCCCTGGGGAGCCAGGCGCTCTCCATCGTTGACAATCGAGCAGGGGCGTGAGGGCGGCGCGGGGTGATCGCCGTAGCGGACGCTTGAGCGAGCGGCGACGCGGGTACTCGACGGGCAAGTACTCCTACCGCGAGTGAATTGTCCGCCGAGGTGATTACCCCGTGCCGACCGGAGCAGCTGCGCACTGTCTGTTGGCGTGGGAATCCTGTGCCGAGGCTTGCTGGGCGGGGGTTGCGCGGGTGCGACCGTGGCAGGGCCCGTGGTACCCTGAATACCTGGATCCGGGCCATTCGGGCACCGGCGACCGCCAAATCCTGAGCAGAGACGGAAACCCCCTATTTCTGTCGTCGAGGCGTTTAATGATGTGGGAGGCGCAGCGAAAGAGCATGTCCGTGGCGCGAATGGTAACGCTCGGCGTGACGCTGGTGATGACAACGGCTTGGGCTGCGGGCTCCGCTTTCGCGCTCGCTGACGCCGTCGCGCCTGCAGGTGCCCAGGCTGAGGCGCAAACGCAAGCCACGCAGGAGGTCGAGCCCGCGCAGCAGATTGCGACAGATCCCGGAAACGGCGGTCTCATCGACAGGATTCTCGTCAGAGTGAACGGCGAAGCAATCCTTTACAGCGAGTTCGACGCCGTGTTCTCGGTCCAGCTCGCGGCCATTGAGGGTCGGGTTTCGCCCGAGGAGCTCGAGGCGCAATTGCCGCAGCTGCGCATGGCTCAGCTCGCGGGCATGATCGACGAGCTGATGGTGCAACAGCGGGCCGGGGATCTCGGGATAACGGCGGACGCCAACGATATCGACCGGGCGCTGGCCAACCTCATGGAAGCCAACGGCATCACATCCCAGGAACAGCTCGAGCAGCTTCTGGCGGCCGACGGCATGAGCCTCGCCGAGTTGCGCGAAAGCATCCGCGACAACCTCATCCGCTCGCGACTCCTGTACGACCAAGTGCAGCGGCAGCTCTTCGTCTCGGAGCGTGAAATCGTCGACTATTACGAGACAAACATGAATGACTTCACACAGCCTGCGCAGGTGATGTTTCAGCAGGTCATCTTCATGTTTCAGGAAGGAAGTGCCAACGAAGAGATGCTGCGCGTCGCGCAGGCGGCCGTGGCAGAGCTTCGTGGAGGTGTCTCGGTGAGCGCTGTGGCGGGTAAGTACGAGGGGGCCCAGCTCGTCGCCGGAGGCGATTGGGTGCCGATTGAGGACCTTCAACCGAGCATTGCGGCGGCCGTCGAAGGCATGATGCCGAACACCTACTCCGACCCGATCGAAGGACGCTTCGGATATCACGTCATACAGCTCATGGACCTCCGCGAGGAAGTGATTCAACCTCTGGAAGACGTCGAGATGGAGATCCGCAACATTCTGACGCAGCGGAAGTCGGCCGACCGACTGGAAGACTATGTTAGCGAGCTGAGGGCGATCAGCCACCTCGAGGTCTTCGACCCCGAGTTCGCGGATGTGGAAGCGCAGTGGAATGTCACAACAGCAAACACTGCCAACCGACAACAATAAGCGCTTCGTCACCGACCTCACCGTCGGAGAGCGCGTGCGCTCGACATTCCTGCTGACACGTTGTGACGTTCGTACCCGCCAGAGCGGCGATTCCTATCTCGTCCTCGAGCTTTCCGACAAGAGTGGTCGAATCGGCGGTCGCATGTGGGATGACGCCGAGGCCACCGTGGCGAATGTATCTGCGGGTGATTACGTTTGGGTCGAGGGCGTTGTCGACACCTGGCAGTCGAACGCCCAAATCAAGGTCGACCGGATGCGGCCGGCTGAGGAGGACGTCGACCCGCGGGACTTCCTGCCCGCTTCATCCGTCGATCCCGAGGAGATGTACGCGGAGCTTCTCGATCTCGTGGGTACGGTGACGAATCAGCACCTCCACAGCCTGCTCGAGAAGACATTTCTAGACCCCGACGTTGCGCGGCGTTTCAAGTGCTCGCCTGCCGGCATCAAGCTCCACCATGCGTATGTGGGCGGCCTGCTGGAGCACACGCTGTCCGTGGTGAAGCTGGCGGACAAAGTGGCCAGCCACTACGAGCTCCTCGACAGGGACCTGCTGCTCACCGGCGCGTTCCTGCACGATCTCGGAAAGATCTGGGAGCTCTCGTACGACCAGTCATTCGATTACACCGACGAGGGGCGCCTCGTTGGTCACCTGTTGATGGAGACCGAGTGGCTGTCGAAGCGCATTGACGAGATCGATGGCTTTCCGCCCTCCCTCGCCACTCACTTCAAACACCTGCTCGCGAGCCACCATGGCCTGCACGAGCATGGGGCGCCCGTCGTTCCCGTACGGCCGGAAGCGCTAGTCCTCCACTACGTCGACGACCTGGACTCGAAGATGGCCTCCATGAACACGGCGATCGCCGAGGCCACCGCCAGCGGGGAAGCCGCAGCCTACAGCCCATCACTAGGCAGACGAATCGTCCGCCGCGCCTGGGACGACGACTAGCCCACCACTCGGTCAGCATCTGCGCGGTCGGCACGGGGGCATCACCTTGGCGGACAGTTCGCAGCTACGTGGTCGGCACGGGGGCATCACCTTGGCGGACAGTTCGCGCACATGGCTCGCAGAAGGCCTTGTGGCTCTGTTGCCTTCGCGCTCAAGCGTCCCCTGCGGCGACGCCCCCGCACCTCCCTAGGCTCCAGACAACCTGAGGCGAGGAGCATCCAGCGGCGCCTCCGCTTCGGAGTACCAGGACCG
>CALAKE010000185.1 GCA_937922775.1 uncultured bacterium
CCGGAATCCACCCGGATGTCACCCGACTTGTTGCTGAGGATCAGCCCCCCATGCACTCCCTCCACTTCGATCCTGCCCACGCCGTTGTCGATCTCGGCGTTCACGCCCGCCGGCAGAGTCAGCGTGATGTCGGCGGACAACATGACCGACTCTGACGTCGGTCGATTCACGACCGTAACGCGATTGCCCTGGTACTTCATCGTCGATTTGCTGCCGCCGAAAAGGTGCGCAAAGCCTTCGCTCACGTCATCGCCAGGGAAGAAGTAGACATGGTGATCGTCGACCGGATAAACGGCGCTGATTACGAGCCGGCGGTTCGACTCATCGAATGTCAGCTCGAGGCTGGCGACGAGGCCATCGGCCTCTTCCTGTGAATCCGCCCCGGCCTTCACCACTCCATCAATGCTGATCTGATCATTCGCCGCGGCGCCCGCCAGGGTGATCCTCCCGGCCAGGTTCTCGAGCTCGACGACCATGCCCCGCTCCGCGTCGAATGTGCGTGAAATCGTGCGCTCGCTACTGTGCTCCGGTAGAGGCACGGTCTCCATTTCGAAGGTGCATCCGACAGCGGTCAGGGGAATGATCATGGCGGCCAGTGGCAGCCACGCCAGCGCCCGCCTGCGTTTGCTTTCGTGAGAACGACCTGAGGGCGAGTGGATCATTTCTATCAGCTCCTGCATCTGGGGAGGATCTCGCTATTCTTTTGCTTGGGGGGCTGCGCCATGAAGGTACCGCCCCCTTCTGATTGACGGAAGCTACCCCCTCCGGGTTTCAATCGCCTCGCGCAGCCGCTCAGGCTCAGCGATGCCAGAAACCGTGCAAGCGGCAGCGCCAGCCAGCGTTCCTTGCGCTGCGGCCGCCGGCGGATCTGCGCCCAGAAGCCAGGCGAGGGCATGGCCGCTCCCAAAGGCGTCACCGGCGCCTGTTGGGTCGACAACCTCCACCAACGGGGCCGGCACCCGCACCCGCTCAATTCTCCCTCCGCACCGCCAGAGCACGGTCGCGCCCTTGGCCCCCTCGGTCAGGACCACGACCGTGGGCCTCGCGGGGCGTCTCTCCGCCACGCGCACGAGCTCTTGCCGCAGAAATCTCTCCACCGCCGCAGGATCGTGATCGAAGGCGTGGAAACCAGCCAGCGTGGCCGCCTCGGCCCGGTTGCACTGCATGACATCCGCGCTGCCGATCCAGCTCTCCCCATCCTGTGGCTGACGATAAGTGCGGGTGCCGTCGTCAGCAAAGCCGAGCGCCAGGCTGTGCACGTCCAGGTAGACGCGCCCGCAAACGGCGCTCAACCGGCGCATCGCGGAAAGCGAAAGATCACGACCGGTGATGCAATTGACGAGAACAAGATCGGCACCTTCGATCGGCGCCAGGTCCTGCTCGGTCAGAGGCGCGAGCAGTCCCGTGGGGCACTCGCTGCGATCCCCCACCCCGCTGGTCACGTTGCCCTCGTCGCCATAGACGAGCGTGTTGCGCGGCGTCGGGCTCGGGTCGCGGATCAGAAATGAGGGATCGACGCCGGGGAGCCTCTCCCAGGTCGACCTCAGCTCGGCCCACTGATCGGAGCCAACCCGGCAGACCGGTTCGACAGAAATCCCCGGGGGCACCTGTGCCGCCAGGTAGGCGACGCTGTAGGCAATACCGCCGAGGCTCTCGACGATCTCACCATCAGGCCGGTGAATCGTGTCGACCAGCAGTGTGCCGACGACCGCTAGACGCTTGCTCACACCTCTCGACCGTCGCGAAGATCAGGACGATCCCGACTCATGATCCGGGTGCTTGATCGTGAGCACCGGGCAGTCGGCGAAACGAGTCACCTTCTCTGCCGTGCTGCCCAGCAGGGCATGCTTCAAGCCCGTACGGCCATGCGTCGCCATGACGATGAGGTCGACATCCGAGTCTTCAGACGTCTGCACGATCTCCACGGAAGCATCGAAGCCCCGCACGAGGCGGCGATCCACCTTCAGGGCGTCAGGAACGCCGGGGCCACCGTGGATATCAAGCGCCTTCTGAGCCGCATCCTCGGCCGCTTCCTTGTGTTCCTCAGGAAGAGGGGGGAAGCGCCATTCGGGATTGGCGGGGTCGTAGTCCCAGATCGTCACGACGTGCATCATGATCAGCTCGGCGTGATATTTGTCGGCGAACGATACCGCATACGGTAGAGCGCAGTCCGAGTAGTCTGAGAAGTCAGTGGGGTGCAGGATGCGCTTCGGAATGAAGGCGCGTGGGGCGCCATCCCGCGGCGCGATCGTCAATACGGGGCAATCAGCCATCCGTACGATCTTCTCCGCGACACTGCCGAACAGGAAGCGGTCGACGCCAGTGCGCCCCCGCGTCGGCATGACGATGAGGTCGGTCTTCTCCTCGCTCGCCATGTTGAGGATCTCGAGGAAGGGGGCGCCACGCCGGACGCTGACGCGCGTGTCCGCGAATTTTCGCGCCTCCTCGTCCACCAGATCATCGAGCCGGCGGGAGGCTTCGTCCTCCATCTCCTTATAGTAGGGCATGACGTCATACGACGGCCCCAGTGCATCGAGATGTGGATGAGGGAAGTCGAGGATGTGCACGAGGTGGAGCTCAGCGCCGTACTCGGTCGCCAGTGAGATGGCCGGGCGGACGGCGTGCGGGGTGGCCTCGGAAAAATCAACGGGGCATAGGATGCGGCGCAGCTCGATCATGGCAGACCTCCGTTGGTGGCGTTCATGCCTGCTGATCTCATGGTATCAAACCCTGCGAGCACGGTTCATGATTCCTGTGCTCGGGCGGGGAATACGGACAGCGCGCCCGCGGCACATATTGTGACGGTGGCGCCGAGAACCGTGTACCAGGTCCAGGCGAGGCCTCCGAGGCTGTGGACAACAATCAGGGTGAGAATGCCGATAGCCAGTGCCAGAGCCGCCCTACCCTGGCTCAGGCGCCAGCTCGTTTGCCCGACGATGAAGATGCCCAGCACACCACCGAAGGTAATCGAGGTGATCGTCAGGCCGGCCTGCAGCACCGGCCCCCAAGCCTGTGCCAAAAACGCAATCAGGGAGAGCGCCACCGCCCATAGAGCGGTCATCCAGCGCGACACACGAAACGCCTCGGCATCCTCGAGCGTGGACCCGCCGCGCCTGAACCGCTGATAGATGTCGATCGTGGAGGTCGAAGCGAGCGAGTTCAGCGACGATGAGATCGTCGACATGGCGGCGGCAAAGACGGCCGCAATCACGAGGCCACCGAGACCCATGGGCAGCTCCTCGGCAATGAAGCGAGGGAACACCGCGTCGCCAGTGGCGAAGGCCGTCTCGGGCGGGAAGTAGGTGTAGAAGGCGAAAAGCAGCACCCCGATCCACAGGAAGAAAGCCATCTGCGCGAACACGATGAAGCCGCTAGCGATCAATGCCTTGCGGCCTTGGCGCAGAGACCCGGTGGCCAAGAGGCGCTGCACGAACATCTGATCGGTGCCGTGCGTGGCCGCCGTCAACACCGCGCCACCGATCAGCCCGCCCCAGAACGTGTAGGGAATCGAGAAGTCCCAGTCGAGGTTCAACCAGACGAGCTTGCCCTCGGGCTCGAGCACCTGAAGCGCGCCTTGCCATCCCCCCGGCATGCGCCACAACAGGATGACGGCAGCCACCAGCGCCCCGCCCAGATAGATAAACTGCTGGATGACATCGTTCCAGATCACTGCGCGCAACCCGCCACGGAGGGTGTAGTAGAGCGTCACCCCTGCGACGAGCGCGATCGCAAGCGGCAGAGGCATGGGCATCAACGCCAGCAGCACCAGAGCCGTGGCAAAGAGCCTGACACCATCGGCGAGCCAACGGTTCACCATGAAGACCACCGACGCCAGCGTCTGTACTTTCCCGCCAAAACGCACCGCCAGCACCTCGTAGGCGGTGCTGATCCTCCCCTGGAAATAGCCGGGCACCAGAAGGACCGCTACCATGGCCCTGCCGAAAATGTAGCCGAGAGCCACCTGGACGAACGTCAGATCTCCGGCGTAGGCGATCCCGGGCACGCCGACGAATGTGAGGGTGGATGTCTCCGTGGCGACAATCGACAGGCTGGCTGCCCACCAGGGGATACGACGCCCGGCCAACAGGTAGTCATCGAGGCCGGCCTGGTCACGACCCACGCGGCGACCGATCCACAGAGTAACGGCGAAATAGCAGACTACGATGACCCAGTTGACGAGCCGGACGCTCAAGCCCCTCGCCCAACAATCCGAGCCTCGAATAGCCCGGCGTGCCCGTCGGGGCCCACGGTCTCCAAGCACGGGCTCGCAGGCGTGCGATTGGAACCGGCGCGCGGCATGAGCACGGCATCGAGCAGCTGGCGGCCCGCCGCGGCCAACGTCTCTGCCGCCTCCCACTCCGTACAGCCACCCAGAGCCACCAGGATCCCTTCTGCGCGGGACTGGAGCTTCGCACTCTCGGCCCGGACATTGATCATGTGGCGATCTTGAACCTGTCCGAGGCGCGCGAACGCGGCTGTTGAAATGCTGTTGCAGACGAGTTTCTGCGCCGTGCCTGCACTGAAGTAGATCGAGCCGTCATAGACTTCTGGACCGACCTCGAGAACAATCGGTGCCTTCGCCGCGCTCTCCAGTCGGCTGCGTGGATTGCAGGTCACAGCTACCGTCATCGCACCGCGTTCGTTGGCACGCTCGAGGCCGGCGCAGGTGAACGGTGTCGTGCCGCCGGTCGCGATGCCGATAACGACGTCGTTTGGTCCCACCTCGAGGCCGTCGATCTCTCGC
>CALAKE010000186.1 GCA_937922775.1 uncultured bacterium
GCGCGTGGCCTCGGACGATGCCCATTCCGTGAGTTCGGCACGGGCTCGGTCGGGCACAACATGGTTGCCGGGTTCGAACTGGCGCGCTTCGGCGACGTCTACTCGTTTGACGTTGCCCTGCTGCCCAATATCGACTTGAACAACCCCGCGGAGACAGCCGAGGAGCCACTCTACTTCCTCCCTGGTCAATCGCTGGCCGGTGACTCACGCAGCATCGTCGCGGCACCGTATGTAATCGACCAGATCTGGTTTGCCGACCAGTTCCAGCTTCTGCTCGGGGCGCGTCTCGACCATATCGATTTCAAAGACGATGCCAACGGAATCAGCCGGACCGACAACGAGGTGAGCCCCATGGTCGGGGCTGTCTACGCTCCTTCGGAAACCGTGTCGGTATTCGCCAACTACTCGAGATCCTTCGCCCCACCCGTGGCCCGTGTCCAGGACGGCGAGCGGATGCCGGAGGAGGGCCGCGAAATCGAGGGGGGCGTCAAACTGCACCTACTCGACGGGCGGGCGAAGACGACCTTCGCCGTCTACCGGCTGGAGCGCAAGAACATCGCCATCCCCGATGACAACGGCTTTACGCAGCAGATCGGGGACCAGCGCTCTACAGGCTTCGAGATCGACTTCGCTGCCGAGCCACGGCGGGGCCTGCAAACTGTGGCCTCCTACGCCTACAACGACGCGGTGCTTACCCGCTTCAGCGAAAGTGTGCTCGACCTCACGGCCTTTCCGCCGCGCTACGTTACTGTGGACCGCAGCGGCAACACCCCGGCATTCGCCCCGGCGCACCTTCTCAACTTCTGGATCAGTAAGATCTTCCCCAGTGGCCTGGGAATCGGCGGCGGCGGCCGCTATGTCAGCGAGCAGTTCATCGCCGAGGATAACGAGTTCGTCCTCGACGGCGTGCTTACGTTCGACGCGTCCGCATCGTATTCATTCGCCGCTTGGCAGGTTCAACTGAATGTGAAGAATCTGACTGACCGCGAGTACTATGGACGGGCGTTTGGCGCCAACTCGGTGATCCCGGCGCCGCCCCTTACCTTCCACCTAGGCTTCGACGTTCGCTTCTGATCTGAGCGGACAGAGGACTCAATGAGCTCTTGGCGCGCCTCGGCAAGAAATGAGTGGCTTCCTGCCGCACGCCGTCAGTCGTAGGATTGTTGGCACCCCATAGGAACGGAGCTGCCGTGAACAAGCGGATTCGCTGGATACTGTACGCAGCCATCGTGGTCCTCTATGTGCTGCACAACGACTTCTGGTTTTGGGAAGATCCCAGGATCGTTCTGGGCCTACCGGTCGGACTCACGTACCACATCGGCTACAACCTTGCCGCGGCGGTGCTTTTATTCCTGCTGGTGCGGTTCGCGTGGCCATCCCATCTGGAGGTGGCGGTAGAGCAGCCCGCGGAAGCGAGCTCGACCGATGCCGGAGCGACGGGGGGTGAACGATGACCCTCGCAGTCGTCGGCGTCTACATGCTGCTGGTGCTGATGGTCGGAGGCCTCAGCCACCGTCTCTTCAGGGGAACGGGCGAGGATTACTTCCTGGCAACTCGGACGATCGGTCCATTCGTGCTGTTGATGTCGCTGTTCGGCACCAACATGACCGCCTTCGCGCTGCTGGGCGGCGCCGGCGAAGCGTACCGCTCGGGTATCGGCGTGTTCACGCTCATGCCTTCGGCGGCAGCACTGGTGATTCCCACGACCTTCTTCTTCGTCGGTACGAGGCTCTGGGCCCTCGGCAAGCGGCACGGCTACATCACACAAGTGCAGTACTTCCGCGACCGCTATGGGTCGGATCATCTCGGCCTGCTGCTGTTCATCGTGCTCGTGGCTCTTGTTGTGCCTTATCTTCTGATCGGCATCATGGGTGGAGGCCTCACACTGAGCTGGATCACCAATGGGCAGGTGCCCGAGTGGGTCGGTGGCCTGGTGATCTGCACGGTCGTGATGATCTACGTGACCTACGGCGGCTTGCGCGGTACGGCCTGGGCAAACACCTTCCAGACTCTCGTGTTCATGGTTCTCGGTGCCGCCACTTTCATCTACGTCATCAATGCAATGGGCGGCCTCGGCAACGCCATATCTCAACTACAAGAACAACACGCCGATCTTCTGATTCGAGGCGATCATTTCTCGCCCATCAAGGTCCTGACCTACACCCTCATCCCGCTCTCGGCAGGTATGTTTCCGCACATGTTCATGCACTGGCTCACGGCCAGTAAGCTGAGCAACTTCCGGATTACGCTGGTCGCCTACCCCATCTGTATCGCCATCGTCTGGGTTCCCAGCGTGCTCATGGGCCTGGTTGGCAACCTCACCTTTCCGGACTTGTCGGTTCCGGCATCGAATTCGATTCTGGTCCGGCTCATCAGCCACTACTCCCCCGAGCTCCTGGCGGGGCTGCTCGGCGCCGGCGTCTTCGCCGCGGTGATGTCGTCTCTCGACTCGCAGGTCCTGTCGCTGGGCACCATGTTTACCCAGGACATCGTGCGGCACTACGGGTACGACAACCGCATGAGCGGAAAGCAACAGATTCTCGTTGCCCGCATCTTCGTGGCGGGCATCTTGGTGGTTTCCTATTTGCTGTCTTTGGTGTCGTCCAACACGATCTTCGCCCTGGGCACCTGGTGCTTTACGGGCTTCTCGGCCCTGTTCCCCATCGTCCTGGCGGGGTTGTTCTGGAAACGCAGCACGAAGGCGGGAGCCTATGCATCCGTCCTGACGGTGGTTGTGCTCTGGATCTATTTCTTCATGCAGGGATGGGGCAACGCCGACTATACGGTAGGCGGCACGGGCGTCATGGCGGTGGCGGTAATCACGCCGGCATCGGCTCTGGCAATGATTCTGGTTTCGTTGATGACCAAGCCGCCGGAGGCAGCCCGGCTCGCCAAGTTCTTCGCCGACTCTGAAGCCTAGCTAGCTGTGGTGAACGTCCCTTGAAGATCGCCTACATCACCGCCGGCGCCGCGGGAATGTACTGCGGTAGCTGCATGCACGACAACACGCTGGCCGCTGCTCTCAAGGGCATGGGCCATGACGTCGCGCTGATCCCCACCTATACGCCCGTGCGCACGGACGAGACCGACGTGAGCATCGACCGTGTGTTCTACGGGGCGGTCAACGTCTATCTCGAGCAGTGGTCGGCGTTCTTTCGCCGCATGCCGAATGCACTTCACTGGCTCCTCGACCGGCCGCGTCTCCTGAAATGGGCGTCCGGGCACGGAGTCACGCCTGATGCCGCGGTTCTCGGTGAGCTGACGCTCTCGGTGCTACGCGGCGAGGAAGGCAACCAGAAACGTGAGCTCGAGGAGCTCGTCGCCTGGCTGCGTGATTCCTACAAGCCCGACATCGTGCACATCACCAACACGATGTTCTTGGGGCTGGCCGGCCCCATCAAGAGAGAGCTGGGCGTGCCCGTGGTGTGCTCGGCGCAGGGCGAGGATCTTTTCGTGGACCAGCTGATCGAGCCGTACAAGACGCGCGTGCGACGGGAGCTGCGGGCCCATGCCCGGGACGTGGATGCGATCATCGCCACGGGCAGCTACTACGCCGACTTCATGGCCGAGTATCTCGACATTTCACGAGACCGGGTACGTATCGTCCATCTGGGCATCAACCTGGAAGGCCATGGTCAGGACTCACTCCGCGCCCGCCGGAACGATGACTCGCGACCCTTCGTCATCGGATACCTGGCGCGTATCTGCCCGGAGAAGGGGTTGCACCTCTTGGCCGAGGCGTTCCGCGGCCTCGCTGCGGAAAGAGGCAAGGGCGCGGTGGCGCTGAAGGTCGCCGGCTATCTAGGCAAGCGGGACGAACACTATTTGCTGGGAATTCGGCAGGAGATCGAGGAATGGGGCTTGCAGGCCTGTTTCGAGTACGTTGGTGAGGTCGACCGAGCCCAGAAGATCGAGTTTCTCGGCAGTCTCGATGTGCTCTCGGTCCCCACGCCCTATCAGGACCCCAAGGGGCTGTTCGTATTCGAGGCCCTCGCCAACGGCGTTCCCGTAGTGCAACCGGACCATGGAGCCTTCCCGGAGCTCATCGAGATGACGGGAGGAGGGTTGCTCACGGCGCCGGATTCGCCGGGTGATCTCGCCGACCAGATTCGCATTCTGATGGACGACGAGGATCTCCGACAGCAGCTCGGCAGGCGGGGCAAGCTGGCAGTCGAGCGACTGTTTTCGGACACGTCCATGGCCGAAGACACGTTGAACGTCTACCGTGAATGGAGTAGTTCATAGGCGGTAGATCAAATTGCGGGTGGCCCCGGATCCCGCAGCCGGCTCGAGGGCCCCGCGAATTGAAGGTTCACACGCCCCCGGGAGGCGATATGCACGAGTTTTCCTGGCAGCGGAGAATCGAATTCTCTGACACCGACATGGGTGGAATCGTGCATTTCGCGCGGTTCTTCGTCTTCATGGAAACCACCGAGCACGAGTTCATCAGGTCGCTAGGCAGCACCGTGCACAGAGTGGTTGATGGCAAGAAGATCGGCTGGCCGCGGGTGGCCGCTTCTTGTGATTACAAGGCGCCGGTCCGGT
>CALAKE010000187.1 GCA_937922775.1 uncultured bacterium
CCGGTCGAAATCGACCCCGCCACGGGCGATTGCCTCACAGAGGGCGTGCCGGAAGAGTATATCCAGCCACCATACAGAGACGGCTGGACCCTATAGAGGAGTTGGGTCGAGATTTCGGCCGAGTCGGCTTGCCTCTTCGGCTTCCATCTCCACCTTCTGGCGTGCATCCTCCTGAATCGATGGCTAGCCCGCTCGGTCTGTCGCCCGACTCCCGGCCCCTGGCCGTGATGGTCGACAATCCTGTAGGGCTCGAGAGTCTTGCCGATCAATATTCGTAGGGGGGGGAAGTGACTCGAGATCGGCGGCAAATCTATACGCAGGCACCCCGCGAGGCACAGGAGGTAGGGTGTTGCCGACCACCTTGGCAACCTCCTGGCTGTGTGACAAGGTACCGACTCCATGAAATGCCCACGATGCTCCAAAGAGATCCCCGAGGGCAGCGTCGTCTGCTCGTTTTGTGCCACGCCGCTGGGCGGCGCGCCCATATCGGCGCCCGGCGAGGTCGAGTCGGATCTCGATCCGGCTCTGGACGATGCCATCACATCCATGGATCATCCAGACGCCAGTCTGGGCGATTCGCCAACCTCGGCCGATTCTCCAACGAGAGCCGTCGAGCCCACGCAAACTCCGCCCCCGTTGTCGCTCAGCGACTCTGGCCAGCACGGAAGATTCCTCCCTGGCACCACGGTGGCCGAGCGATACCGCATCGTGGGCCTGCTCGGACGTGGGGGCATGGGCGAGGTCTACCGCGCCGATGATCTGAAGCTGGGCCAGCAAGTGGCGTTGAAGTTCTTGTCGAGCAAGGTCTCCGGTGACGCTGTGCAGGTGGAGCTGCTACTGGACGAGGTACGGATGGCGCGCTCGGTCTCGCACCCGAACGTCTGCCGCGTTTGGGATATCGGCGAAACGAAGGGCCATCACTACGTGTCGATGGAGTATGTCGATGGCGAAGATTTGTCCTCTCTGCTGCGCCGTATCGGTCGCCTTCCGAAGGACAAGGCCGTCGAGATTGCGCGGCAGCTCTGCGCCGCCCTCGCCGCGGCACACAACGAGCGTGTTCTGCATCGCGATCTGAAGCCGGCCAACATCATGCTCGACGGTCGCGGGCGCGTGAAGCTTACCGACTTCGGCCTGGCCGCGGTTGCTGAGATTCGCGCCGGCACGCCGATCTACATGGCCCCGGAACAGTTGGCCGGTGAGGAGGTCTCGGCCAAGAGCGATATCTACTCGCTGGGTCTCGTTCTGCACGAGCTCTTCACCGGCAAGCGGGTCTTTGATGCCGACAACCTCGAGGAGCTTTCACGCCAGCACCAGACCTCGATAACGACCTCACAGACGAGAACGTCCGAGATCGACCCGGCCATCGATCGGGTCATCCAACGGTGCCTCGAAACCGATCCCGCGAAACGCCCTGGCTCGGCTCTCGCCGTTGCCGCCGGTCTGCCGGGCGCCGATCCGCTCGCAGCGGCGTTGGCGGCGGGCGAGACGCCGTCGCCGGAGATGGTCGCCGAGGCCGGTGGCGAGGGGAGCTTGTCGGTCGCGATCGCCGCCCCGCTCCTACTGTTCTCGCTGGTCTGCTCGGTAGCCGTAGGCATGATCCAATCACGGGTGAGTCTCGTCGGATGGGTCCCCTTCGATACGCCTCCGGCTGTCCTCGACGCTCGCGCTCGTGAGATCGTGGCCGACCTGGGGTATCCAACCGAACATGCCGACACTGCCTCGTCGTTCTCGGCGGACCTCGGTTACATCAGATGGCTCAGAGAAGAGGAGGCGAGCGACGAGCGCTGGGAGCAGGTTGGCCTGGGGCGTCCCGCGTCCATTCTCTTCTGGTGGCGCGGCTCGCCCCGGACACTGGTGCCCGTCCTGGCAGGAGGGCCTGCCTCGACCAGACTCGTCACGCTCACCAACCCACCTCAGGCGACGCCGGGCATGATCTCTCTGCAAACCGACATCGACGGGCATCTCGTCTGGTTGGACGCGGTTCCTCCGCAGGTCGACAGTGCGCGGGAAACGATCGAAACCGACTGGGAGCAGTTGTTCGTGATGATGGGGCTGGAGCTGGAGGATTTCGCTCAGGTGGACCCACGCCTATCGCCGACTCACTTCGCTGACGAAAGGATGGCGTGGGAGGGTGCCTACCCTGAAGACCCCGAGGTGTTGCTGCACATAGAAGCTGCCGCTTTTGCGGGTCGCCCGACCTCGCTTCGCCTCTTCACCCCCTACGATCCCTTGGAGCCACTCGTTGCGTCAGCCCCCGCACCTGAGCCCGACTCTGACTCTGATCCCGAGCCCACGTCCAGATCGGGAATTGGCATCTCCACGATTGCGGCCGTGGGGATCGTGCTCATTGTCATTGCCTCTCTCCTGACGGTAATCTTCGGCGGTCTATTCGTCGCTCAACGAAACGTCCGTTCGGGCCGAGGTGACGCGCGTGGCGCGCGACGCCTCGGTTTCGCGATCGCGATCGCCCTGGGAGTGGAGTGGCTTCTCGGGGAGCACACCTTCGGGCCCGAGGATTTCAATGAGTTCATGGCCCTACTGATCTTCGTCGGGGCAGCGGGAGGACTCACGTGGGCGCTCTACCTCGCAGTCGAGCCTTTCATGAGACGTCACGCGCCCGAAGCACTGATCGGTTGGACCCGATTTGTCGACGGCAGGCTGTCGGATCCCCTTGTCGGTCGTGACATCCTGCTGGGATGCGCCATCGGGGCGCTGAGCCGGCTCTTGGATGTCGTTCCCATGGCGCTGAGCGAGCATGGCGCGACCGTCATGAACTATGTCGGGTTGCCGCAGCCGTCGGTCGCACGACTGCTGGGGACGATCACCAGCAGCGCCATCATGCTCGTGATTCTGGCCCTTTCCCTGTCCTTCCTGTACGGCTTGACGTTCGTGGCTCTGAGGCGTCGATGGTGGGCAGCCTACGCCGTCTGGGTCTTCCTCCTAGGTGGTATGGGCTTCCTTCCCGGACTCACGGTTGGCACGTCGAGACCCTCTGTGACCCAAATGAGCTCGATCTTCTGGCTCGTCGGCTGGGCACTCTGGCTCTACGTCTTGTTCCGCCTCGGCCTCCTCGTCTTCGTGGCGATGGGCACCACATCCTCGCTGCTGGCAATGACCCTGCCGACACTCGATTTCTCTGCCTGGTACTCCTGGAGCATGGCCACGGGATTCATGATCTTGATTGGAATTGCCGGCTACGCCTTCTACCGAAGTGTCAGGTGGAAGGGCGGCCTGGCAGAAGCGCTCGTGGGGGATTGACGCGCTTCGTCAGGACTTCAATGGTCGGTCAGGGTCGCCGGCGTGGCCGGTGGGCCGTCAGCCGTCGCGGAGTGCCTCGATCGGGTCGATGCGCGTCGCCCGGCGAGCGGGTGCCCATGCCGCCATCAGGCCCACCAGAATCGCACCGACCACCACGACCCCATAGGTCAGAGGATCGGTAGTGTTTATCTCGATTAATTGATCGCTCAGAAGCCGGGTGGCCCCCAAGGCGACGACCACACCGAGTCCCGCTCCCGTGAGGACGATCCCCAAAGCGCGGCGCACGATCACTTTCATCGTTGCTGCACCGTCCGCTCCCAGGGCCATGCGCAATCCGATCTCGCGGGTTCTTTGTGACACCGAGAAGGCGACGATCCCGTACGTGCCGATCACCGCAAGAAGGGCGCCGCAGACGGCCAGTACGACAAGAAGTGCCGTGTTGAATCGTGGTTGGGCAACCGATTCCCATAGAAGCTCGGAAATGGCGACGATCTGCGAAGGCGCGAGCTGCGGGTCCATGTCTCGCAGGATCTCACGGAAAGCGCCGGCGATTACGGCCGTGTCGGCGTCGGACTGCACAACAACGTGCATTTCGTTGGTCGACATCGGTCGACCATAGGGCAGAAAGACCTCCGATTCGTACTTCGACAGCAAGCCCCCGTGCCGGATATCAGACACGACGCCAACGATGTCGAACTCACCCGCCTCGATACTGATCGATCTGCCGACAGGATCGACGTCGCCGAAGTACCGATTCACTATCGTTTGGTTGACGATGACCACCCCGCGGTCGCCGGGCGGGTCGAGGGCGTCGAAGGGGCGGCCACTGACGACCTGCATCCCCATCGCCTCGAAGTAGCCTGGAAGCACCAGCCGGAAGTCGGCGTTGGGCCAGATCGTCGGGGAAAGAGCATCCGTACCGCGAACCTGGAACTCCAGCTCGAACCCGAGCCCGACCGCGCTCATCGGCAAATCCGATACGGCTCCCGCCGCTCCGACGCCGGGAATCGCTGCGACGCGTTCGACGAGCTGCTCGAAGAAGGGTCTCCGCTCGGCGACACTGAGACGAGAGCGTGGTAGTTGAACCGACATCGAGACCACGCCGTCCTGCCGAAAGCCGGGGTCCACACTGCTGAGCTCGCTGAAGCTACGCACCATGAGGCCGGCGCCCACCACCAACACGACAGCCAAGGCCACCTCGACTACCACCATGAGCTCGCGCAAGCGCCGCATGCCGCCGCTCGCCGTGGAAGATGCCGTCGAGTTGAGCAGAGTGCTGAGGTCGGGTGCC
>CALAKE010000188.1 GCA_937922775.1 uncultured bacterium
CGTAGGTGGATGGACCTTCCGGACCGAGACGGCGGAATCGCCCCGGAAGGCTAGCTATCCAGCGGGATATTGCTCGCGTTCACGGCTAGCCACTGCTCGAAGGTTTGCAGGTCGGGATTGAGCCGTCGTGCCGCGGCGAGGTCCCTGGCGCCGCAGAAGATCTCTTCAAAATCATGCTTGAACTGGAACATGTTTCCGAGGTCGTCGGCGCCCGGGAACCCGAGGCCGCGATAGACGTCGAAAGGCACGGCGTTGTAGACAACCTCTTCGCCGAGGGCCCCCGAAAGGGCGGTCGCCATGTCGCCACCCGTCAGGTGCTCGCCGGCGACGCCGACGGTTTCGCCGATGAGCTCGCTGCCGCGCTTGAAGATCTGGTAGGCGCTGCGACCGATGTCCTCAGCCGCCATGCCGGGTAGCTTCTTGTCACCCATCGGCAGGTTGAACGCCAGCTTGCCGTCTTCGCCCCGCTGCGGCCCCATGCCGAAGTGAATCAGGTTATCCCAGTAGAAAGACGTCAGCAGGAAGGTGGTCGGTACCCCGAGCTCGGTGAAGATCGCGTCGGAAGCACCCTTGGCGTCGAAGTGCGGCACCTTGTAGTTCTCCATCAGGGTCGGCATGCGATCGTCGTCGATCGCCACCCACTGACGGGTGTCCTCGAGCGTTGACCAGACGACATGCTGAACCCCTGCGTCCCTTGCCGCCTCGGCCATCGCCCTCACGTGGGCTATCTCTTTTTCGGGGGAGAAGTGCTCCCAAAAGAAGGTGACGCAGAAGGCGCCATAGGCGCCCTCGAAAGCCCGCTTCAGGCTCTCGGGGTCGTCGACATCGGCGGCCACCACATCGGCGCCGAGCCCGGCGAGCGCCCGTGCCTTGTCTGAATCCACGCTGCGGGTAATCGCTCGGGCTCGAAACCCGCCGCTCGGATCGTTTTGTATCGCTCGCACGAGGCCGCCGCCCTGGGCACCCGTTGAACCCACTACTGCAATGATTCTCTGATCGTTCACAAGAACCTCCAAGGGGAATTGAGCGGCAGATTGTACACGATGATCAAATGTGCGGGTATGGACCCCGGCAGGGATCTGACTGTGGTGGAGAGTTGCTCAGTACCGTGCCGCCTCGGCGGTGCCCAACCGTTTACTCGATTCGGTCAGGAACATAGACTTCGGGTAACAGGCCCATCCCATCACCCACTCCTGGGAGGCAGTCATGCGGAAGCCCCTCGTGTCCTTCCGGTCACGAATTGTCCCATTCGCCCTGTTGATTACCGTGATGGTGTTCGCTCTCGGCGCGCCTGCGGCGGCGCAGGACAAGACCGGTCGCCTGACGCTCGACCGCTATTTGAGCTGGGAGGACGTCTCCGGCCCCCAGCTCTCCCCCGATGGCACGCAGATTATCTATGTGCGTCGCTGGATCGATCCCATCAACGACCGCTGGGACTCATCCTTGTGGATCATGAATGCCGACGGCGGCAGGAATCGATTCCTCGTCGAAGGATCGTCGGCGGTCTGGTCGCCCGACGGCACACGGATTGCCTATGTAGCGCAGGGAGAGCCGAAAGGATCCCAGATCTACGTCCGCTGGATGGACGCTGAGGGGGCAACGAGCCAGGTAACCCGTCTGGCGACGGGCTCGCCCTCGAGCATCTCCTGGGCCCCGGGAGGTGAGTCGATCGCCTTCCAGATGCTCGTGCCCGAGAAGCTGGGGCCCGAGTGGAGTATCAAGATGCCGGCGCGGCCGGAGGGCGCGGAGTGGACTGCCTCCCCGAAGATCATCGATCGCCTCAATTACCGTAGTGACGGGAGCGGGTACCGGCCGCTCGGGTACCGGCACGTGTTTGTGGTGCCAGCCGACGGCGGCACTCCGCGCCAGATCACCAGCGGCGACTGGAACCACAGCTCCTACCGCTGGATGCCCGACGGTGCGTCGATGGTCTTCCAGTCGAACCGCGTCGAGGATGCCGAGCACGTCTGGCGGGAATCCGAGATCTACAAGGTCGACGTGCATTCCGGAGAGGTAACCCAGCTCACCACCCGAAAGGGCCCCGACGGCAGCCCCGTGCCCTCGCCCGACGGCAGCCTGATCGCCTACACGGGGCAGGACTGGAGCACCGACACTTACGTCGAGAACGGCCTCTACGTGATGAACGCCGATGGCAGCGGCGTGCGCCTGCTGGCCAACGAGATGGGAAGGTCTCCGGGAGGCATGCGCTGGGCCCACGATGGCAGCGGTATCTACTTCACCGCGTCCATGAAGGGCACCGCGAACCTCTATTTCGCGCCACTCGACGGTGAGCCCGGGCCGGTCACCGAGGGCGACCATATGCTCAGCGTGAGCGACATCAACCGATCGGGATTGGCGGTCGGCACGGTAACGAGCCCGCAGGTGCCGCGGGACCTGGTGTCCTTCAGTGTTGGCGACGCAGCGAACATGCACATTCTCCATCGGGCCAACAAAACTCACCTCTCCGAGGTTCAACTCGGTGAGGTGGAAGAGATTTGGTACCCGTCGGTGGATGGGCTGCAGATCCACGGCTGGATCGTCAAGCCGCCCGATTTCGATCCAACCAAGAAGTACCCGCTCATTCTGCGCATCCACGGCGGCCCGCATGGGATGTACAGCTTCGGCTTCGATTTCAAGAACCAGAACCACGCCGCCAACGGCTACGTGTTGCTGTACACCAACCCGCGTGGAAGCTCCGGCTACGGCAGCGAGTTCGGTAACGAAATCAAGAACGCTTACCCCGACATGGACTACGACGACCTCATGGCGGGCATCGATGAGGTGATCTCGCGCGGCTACATCGACGAGCGCAATCTCTTCGTCTACGGCGGCAGCGGCGGCGGCGTGCTGACGGCCTGGATCGTTGGTCATACCGATCGGTTTACAGCCGCGGTCTCGAAGGCTCCGGTGATCAACTGGATCAGCTTCGTCGGCACCACCGATGGTTCGTCCTGGTACTACAACTTCGAGCATCTCCCCTGGGAGGATCCGAGCGAGCACCTGCGGCGCTCACCACTGATGTATGTCGGCAATGTGACCACACCAACCATGCTGCTGACCGGAGAGCGCGACCTGCGCACGCCAATGGAGCAGACGGAGCAGTTCTACCGGGCTCTCAAGCTACGCAAAATACCGACGGCAATGGTGCGCATGACGGATAGCTGGCACAGCAGATCGTCACCGCCCACCAACTTCATCCGCGTACAGCTTCTTCTGCGCAATTGGTTCGAGCGCTTCATGGTGGAATAGTCACTACTGAGATGGATCGAAGCCTGACACCCTGCGTTGCCGCATCGCTCGCCGGTGCCTCGGGTCTGGCCACTGCCGTCGCTATCGCCGCGTTGCCCCCGGCTGCCGGTCACGGAAGCCCGGGGGCGCTGGCCCCACTCGTCCTCGGTTCGCCGGTCTTCTGGCTCGTTCTGCCCGTTGCCCTCTTCGGGTTGGCGGCGATGCTCTACGCCGCCTGCAACACCTTGAGCGAGCGATTCAATGTTCCACTGGACGCTGGCCGTCGCGTGGTGCAGCCGCTGGGGTGGGGCCTCAGCTTGCCGCTCCTGGCCCTGCTCATCGATCCTTGGTCGTTCGGCAGCGCAGCCTTCGTGCTGGCATTTGCGGGAGCGGCTCTGGGAACGCTCGTCGTATGGCGCGGCTACTGGCGACTACGATCGGAGGCGCCAGAGGCGTCGGCTTCGTCACCGGCATCGGACACCTCGGGAGCACTCGAGGTGGACTCCTCCAAGAGAGGTGCCCGGGGTCGGATCCACCTAGCCCTCGCGCTGATCGCGGTGGCCGTTCCCACGTTCCTGGTCGCGATGGGGCCCTCGTGGTGGCCGGCACTCTCGGGCGATGAGCCCCACTACCTCCTGTACGCACGCAGCATCTGGGTGGAAGGAGACATCGACCTTGGGTCCGACTACACCAATGGCGCCTATCGCAGCTTCTATCCGCCTGATCTGCCGCCTCACACCAAGCCCGGGATCGATCCGGCCACTCGATACTCTACCCACGGTATCGGTATGGCCATCCTTCTATCTCCCTGGTACGCCATGGGGCGTGGCCTGAGCGTCGGCCAGTTTACCCTCCTCGTGCGCTTTTCCATGGCCCTGTGGCTAGGGGCATTTGCGCTGATTCTGTTCGAGTTGCTGCGCGATATTGCGGGGCTG